>JABMQM010000566.1 GCA_013203195.1 Desulfobacteraceae bacterium
AAACATACCGGCAATTATTTAATCATCACAGATAATTGCCGGGGATGGCAAGATAACCCAAAAATACAAGATTCCAAAACCGAATCGTCTATGATAATAGTTTGATGTCACCATTTGGTTAAGGCAAGACATCTTCTGTGGAACACCGGATTAAGTGGGAATGAAAAAACACAACATGTAGGGTCGGGGGGACATCAGGATTTCATAAAAATGCTCAAACTGAGATCCAGATACGTTAATAGTATCACATCAGCCTGGATTCATTAGATATCTGTGGCTTTGGCAAGATATCTCAGAAACGGATGGGGAATGATTATTGAGATATCCGCTACTATCTAACAGATTGTAATTTCTTGATAATTGCAAGGTATCTCCAAAAGGGACGGGGTATAATTTTTGAGATAAGCTATTACCGTATCACCATTTCATGTTAACACAGGTACTTGCAAAGTATAACAGTTTGGCGTGCGGAATATCATTTAAATTTTTCAAAGGGATGCAATTTGTTCAAGCCGAAAACTATGAGAAGCGGTCCTTTCTGTTGAATTCTTTCCATACTTTCACCCTATGCATGGCGCAAATATTGAAGCAGTGCCCTTCACCATATTTTAATTCTCATTGATAGGATTTTCCCCTTGACATGTTCGATGGATAGCATTATATTCCAAAAAAACGATATGGAGGGTCACATGAAAGAGTTCTTAAAAGTAATGAAAGCAGCTTCCGATCCCAGCCGGGTTAAAATCTTGAAGACACTGCAAAAAAAAGTCATGTGCGTATGCGAGATCCAGACAGTTTTGGGGACGGCCCAGTCGACGGCCAGCAAGCACTTGAAAATTTTGGAAGAAGCCGGGCTGGTTACTTCTCATAAAGATGGACTGTGGGTCAACTACAGGCTCACAGATGGCCATCAGAGCCCTTATGCTGCCAACCTGATTGGAAACATGAGGCATTGGTTAGATGAGGAACCTGAAATTGCCGAAATATTACAGAGCCTGCCGCAGATCGACCGTCATACGATCATTGGCAAAAGTTAATTTTTTTTTGGCACCATATATCTATAAATCGCGATATATAGCAATCAGTTTCCGAAATCCTTTAGCTCTGTGTGCGTAGGGTTTTGGAAAAGGAGGGTAAAATAAATGGGAAACACCGTTTCGCTCGCAGATCAAAACAAACCTTTCAAAGTCTCCATTGGTACAAAGGAGAAGGCACCTGAACCGAGTCAAGTTGATTGGAATAATATCTGGAAACCCTTGAGTGTCATTACCGGGCTCTTCCTGGTCTTCTTCTTTTTGCCACTGGATAGTCCACGTTTTACAGGGGCGGTGATCGAGTCTTTGGCTCTGACCAAGTGGTACGCCCAAGAACACGTAATTCTCTGCCTGATACCGGCCTTTTTCATCGCCGGCGCCATTGCCTGTTTCGTATCTCAGGCTGCGGTAATGAAATATCTGGGGGCTGGAGCCAAGAAAGTGCTTGCGTATGGAGTGGCCTCGGTATCCGGTTCCATTCTGGCGGTCTGTTCCTGTACAGTGCTGCCGCTTTTTGCAAGTATCTGGAAAAGGGGTGCAGGGCTTGGACCAGCCATTGCCTTTCTCTATTCCGGTCCGGCCATCAATGTACTGGCCATTGTGCTGACGGCTCGGGTACTAGGATTTGGTATTGGTATGGCCCGGGCGGTAGGGGCGATAATCTTTAGCATCGTCATCGGCTTGATCATGCATTTTCTGTTCAGAGAAGAGGAAGAAGCCAAGGCGCAGGCAGCGCAGCATATGCCCGAGCCCGAGGTGGAACGGCCTTTGTGGCAGAATGTGATCTATTTTGCCGTTATGGTATTTATTCTTATTTTTGCCACCTGGGGGAAACCGGCAGAGTCAACCGGCTTGTGGAGTGCGATCTTCAGTATAAAATGGCTTATGACCGGTATTTTTGCGGCGATTCTCGGCGTTCTCCTTATCGTCTGGTTCAAAGTTAAAGCCTTTAAAGTTATACTGGCCGGAGGAGCGGTTCTGGTGCTGGCGCTTCTACTCCCCCATGAACCCCTGGTTGCCTTTTCCACGGGAATCATCGGAGTGGTGTGGCTGATTACTAC
>JABMQM010000567.1 GCA_013203195.1 Desulfobacteraceae bacterium
AAGGTGATCTTTTTTTGATTCATTAATTCCTGAACGTGCATGTGAGTTATCGCTAAAAACTGAAATCCTTCAGGACCCCAGCCGGTGTCGGTTTTAAAAGATTTTCGAACCTGATTCACGGTCGTCGTTTTATATTTTTCGCCAAGCTGGAGTAAGGCATAGTAGAAGCCCTGGGGCCTGGGCGGCGCTCCGGGACGCAGGCGGATATCGTCTGTTCTGTCAAAATCGACATACCGGCACCGCCATATTCTCTCTTTCCGGAGCCTGCCGGCATATTCCCATGCCTTTTTTCCCGAGATAATTGAGTCGGCGTTACCCATGCCGTCATCGCCGAACCCATAAAAAAGCGCTACACCCTCAAATCCGTGTTTACGATCAATCTTTGTCAAGGACGGAGGCGGCTCGATCTTTTCAAATTCTTTGGTTTTGATTCCCCATGACATTTTCCCATTGGCCTTACGCCAGGCTTTAAGCTGTTTATGAACAGGGATAAACAGAGAATCTTGATCTGATTTGTCTTTTGAAAATAAAGTTTTAACCCAACGTAAAATTGTCATTGACTCGTATTTCTTCGTGTGCTTCGAGGTGATAATAGATTTTGCTATTAAAATCACAAAATTTGATACTAAGAGACTGATAATACATTTCCATGGACAATGCCACAAATTTGGTCTAAAAATGTTTTACCTAGTTTGAGCGATAGCGCTCAGTTGAAAGATATAAAAATGGATTGACTATGAATGAATTTTTAATCTGGTGGCAGTATTTGCCGCAAACAATGGACCCGGTTATTTTTGAAATCGGGTGGTTCAAAATCCAGTATTATGGATTAATGTATATTGTAGGCTTTGCCATTAGCTACAGTCTGGTGTTATTGCGTAGTAAACGCGAAAAACGCTTCCATGTTTCAGCCGAACAGATTCAAGATCTCATGTTGTTCATGATCCTCGGGCTTATTGTGGGAGCACGTCTGGGATACGTGCTGTTTTACAATCTATCATATTATCTCAGGCACCCTCTGGAGATATTGCTTCCCTTTGAATTTTCAAACGGTATCACCTTTACCGGCATTGCAGGAATGTCTTATCACGGCGGCCTTATTGGTATCATCATCTTCAGTTGGCTGCATATTCGCAAAGCCGAGTTGACTTTTTGGAATACGGCTGATTTGTTTGCACCCATCGTTCCGCTGGGGTATACATTTGGCCGTATCGGTAATTTTATTAACGGCGAATTATACGGCCGCATCACGTCGGCACCGGTCGGCATGTATTTTCCCTTGGCGCCGGGACCGGAACTCCGTCATCCCTCGCAGCTTTACGAAGCCTTTTTTGAAGGTATATTTTTGTTTGTCATCCTGTGGAATATCAGGAAATTTAATACTCCCAGGGGCTCAATGCTCTCCTTTTATCTAATCGGCTACGGAACCGTTCGGTTCTTCATAGAATATTTCCGCCAGCCCGATGCCCATATCGGCTTTGTCTGGTTTTCGTTTTCCATGGGGCAGATACTTTGCGGTTTAATGATCGCAGGAGGGATTCTTCTTTATCTATTTTTAGGTCGGCTTGAGCGGAAGGGGACCGTTACGCTGTAACCCTAATTGAAGTGTTAAAAAAAGAAAGGCGGATATTAGCATCTAAAAGCTAATATCCGCCTTTGTTGCAGCAGGCTGTTTTAGATTGATTCTCTTAGTTTTTTCCCGGGTTTGAACTTCACAACGTTTCTGGCCTTAATTTTGATCACAGCACCCGTCTGCGGATTGCGGCCTTTGCGCGCTTTGCGGCGGGCTTTTTGAAAGGTGCCGAATCCTACCAGAGTTACCTTGCCTTCTTTCTTTTTGAGCGCTTTAGTAACGCTGGCGGTAAAAGATCCCAAGGCGGCGGCGGCGGCAACCTTGGTAATTTTTGCATCTTGTGCCATTTGTTCTACTAATTCTGCTTTCGTCATCTGATTTCCCCCTTGTTTTGATTTGGATTATGGACGAATTCCCCTGCTTCATTTTTTTTATAACAATAAAATGGCAAAGTCAACCGGCAAACTACTGCTAATTAAGGTTTTACAAGAAGAAATCAGTGAAAACACGCTTTATATAGTTGTTTGTCTGGAACACATGCTCTTCAAAAAGCTGTTACTTAATGGCAAATTGTTCAAATTGCCGGCAAGCCCAATTCATT
>JABMQM010000568.1 GCA_013203195.1 Desulfobacteraceae bacterium
ACGCCTTTCCTTTAAAACACTGCGGCCAACATCACCGACACCTTTGCCGTCTATAAGTACCCGGCCGGTCATGACACTGTCACCAACGCTCCCTCTGTTTTCGTCAAATTCGATGACCTGGCCGTTTTCAGCTAAAAGAACATTTTCCTTTGAAATACCGACCTGTTCGGCCAGACGACTATGCAATATCAGATGCCGGTATTCGCCGTGGATCGGTATAAAGTATTTGGGTCTTGTCAGGTTTATCATCAGCTTTAACTCTTCCTGGAAAGCATGCCCCGATACATGAATCGCCGATATCTTTTCATAAATAACATCAGCCCCCCTCCTGTAAAGGTCGTTGATAATTTTTGCAATGGCCTTTTCATTTCCGGGAATAAATTTTGAGGAAAGAATAACCGTGTCCTCTTTCTTGATCTTTATCTGCTTGTGATTGCCTGAAGACATGCGGGCCAGAGCGGCCATGGGCTCTCCCTGACTGCCGGTTGTAACGATGACAATCTCATCGTCTGCAAATTCACTGACCTGATCAACATCAATTTCCATTCCGGCGGGAACGCGGATGTATCCTAGATTTTTGGCAATATTAACGCTGGTCTCTATGCTGCGGCCGTTGAAAACGATTTTCCTGTTTAATTGTGCAGCAATATCAACGACCTGCTGGATGCGGGTAATGCTGGAGGCAAAAAGCCCGATAATAATGCGCCCTTTTCTGCCGGTTGCGATCCGTATCAGCGTTTCTCCCACCTCCTGTTCGGAAATGGTATACCCCTCCTTTTCCACATTTGTGGAATCCGACAAGAGCGCCAGGACACCTTCTTCACCCCACTGCGCAAACCTGCTGACGTCGGTTGTCATGCCGTCAATGGAACTATGGCTGATTTTAAAATCTCCGGTGTGAACAACGAGTCCGAAAGGAGTCTTTATGGCCATACCGACACCATCGACGGCGCTGTGACTGACACGGATAAACTCGAGTTCAAAATTGCCCAGCTTAAGTTTTTCTCTGGGAGCAATCTCATGCAATACAGCCGATTGCAAAAGACCCTGCTCTTCAAGTTTATGCCGCACAACTCCCAATGTAAACGGGGTCCCAAAAATCGGTACATTGACTACCTTGAGCAAATACGGCAAAGCGCCGATATGATCTTCATGGGCATGAGTTAAAACTATACCTAAAATTTTCGACTTGTTTTCTTTTATATAGCTCATGTCCGGGATGACAAAATCGACCCCCAGCATGTAATCTTCGGGAAACATCAAGCCTGCATCGACAATAAAAGACGAACCGTCACTTTCAAAAACCATCATATTGAGGCCGATTTCTCCCAACCCGCCCAAGGGTATTATCCTCATCATATTTTGATCCCAAGCTTATCAAATACGCCATCGACAAATTGGATAATCCAATTTAGCTGTTTTTCAGTAGCATAGCCCATACAACTGCACCGCATTTTGCTTTTGGTGCGTACCAGAAGTTCGTTGGCCATAAAGTTTTGTTCAAGATCAACCGCAAAATAAAAAGGCTGACATTCGGTATGTTCAGCCTGAACTTCGGTTAATATGCCTTGATCTAATGGTATCCAGTAAATCCCTTCCACACCGGATGATTCAAAGTTTTCATCCAGATAAGATTTGACAGCTTCATAATCTGCGGGTCGCAATTGGTCAATAACGTATTGTTTCATAAAAATATAATTATCACAGTTTGTTGAGGGGCGCAAGATGTATGTTCCGGCCACACGACAGAGCCGAATGGGATCAGAGCAATTTTTCATGGGAAATTCAGGTTAAATGATCTTGCCAACCATAACAGGTAGCGCTAAAGTATATTTCAACCCTGATCTAGCTAAATATCGATCCATTTGGAGTGCTGCATGATATCAATAAATTCATTTTTACTGGCCTACATCACCATTTACCTGGTCACTTTGGCGCTCAATTGGACCACAAACCGCATCAATCTAAAACATCTTGAAAAATATGGAAAGAAGGTCCCTGATGCTTTTGAAAACATGATTGATGAGAAAGAACTGCAAAAGATCAATCGATACACCCTGGATAATATCCGTTTTCAACTCGTTCAGAGCGGCTTTGCCAAGTTTTTTTTCCTTTTTATCATCCTTTCGGGCATCCTCCCATGGCTGGCCGAATCTTTGGCCCAAACACATTTTCTGCCGGCCGGCTTGATCTTTTTCGCTTTTTTAGGTCTTATATCTTCAGCAATCGACTTGCCTTTTGACTATTACCACAGCTTTGTAATCGAGGATAGATACGGCTTCAACACCAAAACACTTAAAATCTGGATTTCCGATCTGGTTAAGTCTTTACTGGTAATGGCGGTGCTGGGAACGTTGCTCCTTTCAGCGCTGCTGATGATGGTAAAATATGCGGGCCAAAACTGGTGGCTGTGGGCCTGGGCCTTTTTCCTCGGTTTCCAAATTCTGATGACAATCCTTTATCCGACTGTGATTGCACCACTGTTTAATAAGTTCACGCCCCTTAACGACCCTGATTTACAATCCGGAATAGAAAAGCTGGCCACCGGCCAAAGTCTCGACATCAAGGGTATCTTTCAAATGGATGCGACTCGCAGAACCCGCCATACCAATGCTTATTTTACAGGCCTGGGGAAGGCCAAGCAGATCGTGCTTTTTGATTCTCTGATCGAAGCCCACGGTCCGGATGAAATACTGGCGGTTTTGGCCCATGAAATCGGACATCTGAAGAAAAACCACATTAAAAAGCAGCTGGTTCTCATCAGCCTCGTCTCCTTGGTTTTATTTTTCCTGGCATCAAAACTGTTAACTTATGAATTGCTGTATAAAAGCTTTGGCTTTTCTATTATGCCTCATTATGTAGGCCTATTCTTAGTTGGCGTGTTGTGGGAGCCTGTTGGTTTTTTTCTCGCGCCCTTGGGGATGGCGATTTCCAGGAAATTTGAACGCCAAGCGGATTTTTATTCTCTTCAGATCTTAAATACTGCCAAACCTCTCACAAAGACCTTGAAAAAGATGGCGAAAGACAACTTTTCCAATCTGCAGCCACACCCGCTATACGTATGGTTCAACTACTCCCATCCACCGCTTCTGGAAAGAATCAAGTATCTTGAAGCCTTTGATCACAACATCTCTCGCAATCTCTAAATCGTGACAAGCTCAGGATAAAAAAAGACCGCTATGCTTGAAGAGCACTTCGTTTGAGGAGCGGCCTGGCGGCCTTGAAGGGTATTGATAAAAAGATTTTTTCCCCCTTAAGCGCAGCGATCCT
>JABMQM010000061.1 GCA_013203195.1 Desulfobacteraceae bacterium
GTTTATTATAATTTAACTTCGTGTCTTGGTGTTTTGGTGGCGAAAATATTTTGTTAGATAGGTACTAATGAGAAATTCGGGTTAGGATCGCCTAACGGTTTTTGAGACCTTTGCAAAATGTTTCCTTGGAGCGTCTCTTGCCCCTTGACAAGATCTACAGTAAATACGAGATATGATAAATATACGTAATTTCAGTATTATTGCACATATTGATCACGGCAAATCTACACTTTCCGATCGCCTTATCCAGGCGACTAACGTTGTGCTGGATCGAGATTTTCAAGATCAGATCCTCGATACTATGGATATCGAGCGGGAGCGGGGCATCACTATAAAAAGCCAGACGATCTGCCTGCCTTATACTGCCAAAGATAATCAAACCTACATGCTGAATCTTATCGACACCCCGGGGCATGTGGATTTTACTTACGAAGTTTCGCGGGCGCTGGCTTCATGTGAAGGTGCCCTTCTTCTGATAGATGCCAGCCAGGGCGTGGAAGCTCAGACTTTGGCGAACCTTTACCTCGCTATGGAGCACAATCTCAAAATAATACCTGTAATCAATAAGATAGACCTCCCCTCAGCTGATGTTGAACGCATAAAACAACAAATAGAGGATGATTTGGGGCTCGACCCGGAGTCGGCGATACTAACCTCAGCCAAAGAGGGCACCGGGATTGAAGAGGTCTTAGAGAGCATTGTAAAAGATCTGCCGCCACCTGCCGGCGATCCCGAAGCACCGCTGAAAGCGTTGATTTTCGACTCTCATTATGATCCCTATCGCGGCACTGTCGTTAACTTCCGCGTCTTTCAGGGGAGAGTGCAAGCCAAAGATGTTGTCACCTTTATGTCGAATGACGTCGCTCACAAGGTCGAAGAAGTCGGTATATTTCAAATCGTCAGGGTGCCGCAAAAACAGCTTTCAGCAGGACAGGTCGGCTATTTGATTGCCGGCATAAAAACGGTCAGCGATACCCGCTGCGGAGATACGATTACTTTAAGAGACCGGCCATGTTCAGCGTCCATGCCCGGTTTCAAGGAAGCCAAACCGGTGGTTTTTTCTTCGATCTATCCGGTGGCGACGGACGGATACGAGGAACTGGCGGTCGGCCTGGAAAAACTCAAGCTCAATGATGCCTCCTTGATTTATGAGAAAGACACTTCAGTGGCCTTGGGTTTTGGATTCCGCTGTGGTTTTCTGGGACTTCTGCACCTTGAGGTTGTGCAGGAGCGGCTTGAACGCGAATATGGCCTGTCTTTGATTATGACGGCACCTTCAGTGCGATACCAGCTTATTATGAATGATGGTTCAACATTAATCATTGACAATCCGTCTTTATATCCGGATCCCACAAAAATTCAGACCACGATGGAACCGTTTATCCGGGCCTCGATAATTATTCCTGATCGTTACATGGGGCCGGTTATGAAACTTTGTCTGGATCGCCGTGGCAGCAACACCAACTATCAATATCTTACGAGCAGTCGCCTGGAAATGTTTTTTGAGCTACCACTTGCTGAGGTTGTTTACGATTTTTACGACAAGCTGAAATCGATTACCAAAGGGTATGGTTCCTTTGACTACGAACTGAAAGATTATAAAGAAACCGATCTGGCAAAGCTGGACATTCTGATAAATGGAGAACGGGTGGATGCCCTTTCCCAACTGGTTCATAAAGACAGGGCGGTTGAGCGGGCAAAGCGCGCGTGTGAAAAACTTAGAGATGAAATTCCCAGACAGCAGTTTAAAATAGCCGTCCAGGGGGCCGTCGGCGGTAACATTATTGCCCGCAAGACAATTTCAGCTTTTAGAAAGGATGTTACTGCAAAATGTTATGGAGGTGACGTAACGCGCAAGCGCAAGCTTTTAGAAAAGCAGAAAAAAGGAAAAAAACGCATGAAAATGGTCGGCCAGGTAATGATTCCTCAGTCGGCTTTTATGTCAGTTTTGAAAACGGACACCGACTAATAAACATTTGACGCCTGACAATTTTGTGGGGAAACTTTTTTGTATCCATTCATGGAGTAATTGAGCTATTGGAAATTCCAAATAACAAATTCCAAAAAACAAACAAATTCCAATGACCGAAATTCAAAATTCCAAACGTTATAATTGTGAAGAAGGCCAAACGAATCGAAAAAAATATTTTCATCAATACGGGAAAAATTAAAATAGTTTAGTTCTTTAGCATTTAGCATTTGGAATTTGGAGTTTGTAGTTTGGAATTTATTTGAAATTTGATGCTTGTGATTTGATATTTCTGGTTTATTCGAGTTGGGAGGGTATATGGGAAAAACAATCGCTGAAAAAATTTTTGACAAGAACCGGGTGGACAGCCCCGTAGAAGATATCCATGTTCTCCGGCTGGATGCAGTATTTTGTCACGAGATTACTACACCGGTTGCGATCAATGATCTGATCGGTCGTAACAAAGACAGGGTGTTTGATGCGACAAAAATCAAAGTCGTGATCGACCATGTTTCACCGGCAAAGGATTCAAAAACAGCCTTGCAGGGCAAAATCCTCAGAGATTGGGCCCGGCGCCATGAAATACGGGATTTCTTTGATATCGGCAGAAACGGCGTTTGCCACGCCTTGTTTCCGGAAAAAGGATTCGTCCGTCCGGGGTATACGGTCATCATGGGAGATTCTCATACCTGTACTCACGGTGCTTTCGGAGCCTTTGCCGCCGGTGTCGGGACAACCGATCTTGAGGTGGGAATTCTCAAAGGAATTTGTGCGTTTGGCTATCCGTCAACCATAAAAATTAACATTTGCGGCCGGTTACCTGAAGGAGTGTATGCCAAGGATGTCATTCTTTCAATTGTCGGCCGCCTGGGTGTAAGCGGTGCCACCAACAAGGTCATAGAATTTTCCGGACCGGTTGTGGATACCATGAGCATGGAGTCCCGCATGACCCTCTGTAACATGGCGGTTGAAGCCGGAGGGACCTCCGGCATTTGCCAACCGGACATGACAACAGTTGAATATCTATGGGAATTTGTCAAAGATGCGTATTCCTCCAAACAAGCGGCGCTTGAAGCGTTTAAAATCTTTTCTTCTGATGCGGATGCGCACTACGATCAGGTGATTGATCATGATGTCAGCAATCTGGAACCGCTGGTGAGCTTTGGATATAAGCCTGACCAGGTAAAACCCGTAAGGGAAATGGAGGGCAGCAAGGTTGATCAGATATATATCGGTTCATGTACCAACGGCAGGATCGAGGACCTTAGAGTTGCCGCCCAGGTGCTTGAAGGAAAAAAATCAGCAGCCGGGTTCGAGGGGTCGTTTCGCCGGCCACAACAGATA
>JABMQM010000062.1 GCA_013203195.1 Desulfobacteraceae bacterium
AAAATAAATCCGGGCAGAATTATACGGCTGCATGATAACTCCCATAATTCGGGCAAAAAAATGCAATTTTTACATTTATGTAACAACGCGACAACCCTTCAAAGTGTTTATATCAAATTAATATTACTATAATTATTGACTTTCTTGTCGTTCTTTTATACTTTTTGTAAAACTGTCTCAAATTCAGATAATCTGGAAAAAACCTGCAACCGCATAATATATAATGTTAGACATTAAGGATTATATCAGATGACTGAAAAATTGCGGATTCGTATTTCTCAAATATTTGCGGGTTTATTAGTTGTGTTAATTTGTGTTTCCAGCAGCCTATGGGAAGATAAGGCACCATTTGTAACCACGGCTCTGTTTCTTTTGGGTGCCGTTCTGGTAGGCATTGCTTCTCTGGGCAGATTGTGGTGCTCTGTCTATATTGCAGGCTACAAGACAGACCATTTAGTCACGCAAGGTCCATATTCCATGTGTAGAAACCCACTTTATTTCTTCAGCCTTCTAGGTGCCCTTGGCGTTGGGTTCACTTCTGAAACCCTTCTTATCCCATTTGTTATTTTAATTGCCTTTGTCGGGTATTATCCACTTGTCATTAAAAGTGAGGAGGCAGAACTGATAAGACTGCACAAGAGTGAATTTGAAATTTATCTGAAAGAGGTACCAATATTTTTTCCAAAAATATCCCTTTTGAATGAACCAGAGGAATATATAGTGAAACCAATAGTATTTAAGAGGCACATGTTCCATGCTCTTTGGTTTATATGGTTCTTGGGAATCATTGAAATCATTGAAGAACTTCATGAGCTTAGCGTTCTTCCCACAATATTCAAAATATATTGATTTGTCTAACCTTGCTCTTGCAGCCGACAGCTACCGCTGTGGCTGAAGAGCCCGTTAGTTGTCATACCACTGAAAAAAATTTTGTTTACCGCTAATTTCATGCAAGGAGAAGCCCATGTTGTCAGAAAATCAGCGAAAGATATTTGCCGATTTCCACAAATCAGTTGAGGCCGAAGGGATTCTTGACCAAAAAACGTCACATTTGATCAAGGTGGCTGCAGCCATGGCTTTTGGCTGCTACCCTTGAATGGAACAACTCCTTGGCGGGGCCAGGGAAAAAGGAATTTCCGATGATGAAATTGGAGCAGTGCAATTGAACGTAATGATGGTTTCCGCGGGCAGGGTCATGATGCAAGTCGATGATGTAACCGGATAGGGAGTTCGGCTCGCCGGGCATTTCAAGAGCAGGTTGTGCCTGAACTACGAAAAATGAGCCATAAGCTATGAACCGATCTAGGATATGCAATCATGAATTTCCCTGGTGCACGCTACATCGACCCTGCCATGCAGCAGTTTCGGCCGGAACAGCTTGCCATCACGGTTGAAAAAAACGGCAGCCGCCGCTTCACCAAGGCCAGCAATCCGACTCGTTTCGGAAAGTATGCCGAGATCAGGACCCGCGACCATGAATTCCATTTCAACCTGGACGGTCAGATCAGGTTCATCCGTGGCCTCGGCAGCGACTGGCCGCACCCCTTCGAAGCGTTGAAACGCACCGACGGCAACGACTGGGTCTACTATTCGGTCGGCGCGGCCATTCAGCAGCAGGGCATCCACAACTGGCTGGGGGAAATCGGCAAGCCCCTTGCGGTCGCGGATATCCATGAGGCTTTCCGTAAAATGACGGACGTCAATCGGTCTCATGAAAACATCGAGATCACGGCTAATTTCCTCCTGGGTGATCCGCTGTCCCCGGATCACCTCCAGTCCCTCGCGGATTTGCTTGGCAACGTTTCCGATATAACCCCCGGAAAGGGCGCCGTCTACCTTTCGCCCCTGGCCGGCCAGCATCAAGAAAGTGACGAGCTGCTGCAATCCTTCTTCGAGATAAAAAACAAGAGCCGGCTTCCGGTATTCATTTACCTGATCCAGCGGTTATAAGAGATCTAACTAAATTAGATAGACAAACCTATAAAGAGAGTAGATAGGGAGGAATGCTATGTTTTGTTATCAATGTGAACAAACCGCCAAAGGTACGGGATGCACAATCCAGGGTGTTTGTGGTAAACAGCCCGAAGTCGCCGCGTTGCAGGACTTGCTCATTTATGCGCTCATGGGACTGTCCCAGGTTGCTGTGGAAGGTCGCAAAGTGGGCGTCTTGGACCCGGACGTCAATGTCTTCACCGTAAAAGCCGCCTTCTCCACTTTGACAAATGTGGACTTTGACCCTGATCGTTTTATGGATTTGATCGGCCAGGCCGCGGACAAGCGTGAAAAATTAAAAGCAAGTGTTAAAGCCGCCGGCGGTAATGTGGTTTGGCCTGACGGACCTGCAACCTTCCAACCCAAAGCCACCTTGGACGATTTGGTCAAACAAGGTGAGCAGGTCGGAATAAAATCGTATCCTGCCGACAACCCGGACATTCTTTCATTAAAGCACACCGTACTGTACGGTATTAAGGGCGTGGGCGCTTATGCGGACCACGCCCTGATTTTAGGGCAGGAGGATGACAGCGTTTATGCATATGTCCATGAAGGACTGGCTGCCATTCAAAGAGATGATCTGGGGATAGACGACTGGGTGGGGATGGCTCTCAAATGTGGTGAAGCAGCCTATAAAGCCATGGAACTGCTCGATGCCGGCAATACGAACACATACGGCCACCCTGTGCCGACAAAGGTTCCGCTGGGTTACAAGAAGGGCAAAGCCATCCTTGTCTCCGGTCATGATTTGAAAGATCTCGAAGAGCTGCTCAAGCAGACTGAAGGAAAAGGCATTAACATCTACACCCACGGCGAGATGCTCTCAACCCACGGTTACCCCGGGTTAAAGCAATATCCGCATTTCTACGGCCAATTCGGTACGGCCTGGCAAAAGCAGATCAAAGAGTTCGCTGCTTTTCCAGGCGCTATTCTGATGACCACCAATTGCATTCAAAGGCCCAAAAATGAATATAAAGACAATATATTTACCAGCGGCATGGTCGGCTGGCCGGGCATTCCCCATATACCGGATCTGAACTTTCAGCCGGTTATAGATAGAGCCCTTGAACTCCCAGGCTTTGAAAAAGACCACGTCGACCAGGAGGTCACGGTCGGTTTTGCCCGTAATGCCGTGCTCGGTGTCGCGGACAAGGTGATCGAGGCTGTCAAGTCCGGTGCAATTCGGCATTTCTTTCTGGTGGCCGGTTGCGACGGAGCCAAGCCGGGACGAAATTACTATACTGAATTTGTGGAAAAGATTCCCACAGATTGCATTGTTTTGACCCTGGCGTGCGGCAAATATCGTTTCTTCGACAAAGAGCTTGGCGATATCGGCGGCATACCGCGCCTACTGGATGCCGGACAGTGCAATGACGCCTACTCGGCCGTTCAGATCGCTTCGGCCTTAGCAAAGGCATTCGATGTTAAGGTCAATGAATTGCCGTTATCAATGATCATTTCCTGGTATGAGCAAAAAGCGGTTTGCGTCCTGTTGGCCCTGCTTCATCTCGGTATCAAGGGTATCCGCCTGGGGCCGTCGCTGCCGGCGTTCCTAACGCCCAATGTTCTGGAAACCCTGGTGAATAATTTTGACATCAAACCAATTTCTACGGCTGACGAGGACCTGAAAGCCATTCTGGGATAATGGAGACATTACGTTGTAAATGGGGGTCGAGCCACAGGAACATTTTTATATAATAGATAAAACGTTAAAAAAATGCGTCAAATAAGGCCGTAAAAGGGCATTTTGGGGGCCAAAAAGAGTCGTTTAAGACGATTTTAGGGCCTATTTAAGACATTTTGTGTTGTTATTGTAGTTGGTTAACGTGGCCTGACCCCAAATGAGAAGCAAATGACATACCAGGGCGCACTACATATTGTACCTGCTGGAACCAAATGCATACCCACATATTACAATTAAAAAAAATCTTGCGGAGGATTGCCGACGAACAGGTTTTTAATTTGATTTATAATTAGTTACTGTTTATAGTACGGTTCTTAAATCTTAAACACTTTCTTTTCAAACCAAACATTTTTCATTGATGAATTCAAAAGAAAGCACGAAGAATTCCAGCCGGCCTGACCCCGGCGAAGGCGGATTGATTGCCTGTCATGAATGCGATTTTCTGCACAGCAAGCCGCCGATTCCGCAAGGGGGGAAGGCTCTCTGCACCCGATGCGGAGCGTTCCTGTATCAGAACATCCCCAACAGTCTTGAAAAGGTTCTGGCGTTGAACCTGGCCGCGTTGCTACTCCTAATCATGGCCAACGTCTTCCCCTTTGTTTCCCTGAAACTGAGCGGCCGTGTCGAGACGAACGTTTTGATCTCCGGAGCTCTGGCAATCTACCGTCTGGGCATGCGCGAGGTGGGCATTTTGGTGATTCTGACGAGCTTCATATTCCCCTTTTTGACCATCACAGGGATGCTGTATATCCTTTTTCCCCTGACATTTGGACACCGGCCCTGGAAAATGGCCCCGGTATATCGACTGGTTCAGGCCCTGGCACCGTGGAGCCTGCTGGGGGTCTTTATGCTCGGCGTCCTGATCTCCATCGTCAAACTGCTCGACCTTGCTACCATTACCCCGGGTATTTCTCTATATTCATTTGTGGGACTTATGGTGGTATCGGCCGCGGCGAACGCCAATCTGGATGCGTTTCTGATCTGGCCGCCCATGAAGCTCGAACCGATGGGAAACGGATCGGGGGACACGGCGGCCAAACGAGGCCTGATCGCCTGCCATACGTGTGCGCTTCTCGTTCCCGAAACGGGTCAAAACGACCACGGACATGGCGTCTGCCCCCGCTGCGAAAGCCCGCTCCACAGCCGCAAGACCAACAGTCTTACGCGGACCTGGGCGCTCATCTGCGCCGCCGCCATTCTTTTTATCCCGGCCAACGTCTACCCGGTCATGACAGTGATTCAATTCGGTCGGGGGGATCCGAATACCATTCTCATCGGCATTGTTCACCTGATTGAAGGAGGCATGTGGGGGCTTGCCATGATCATTTTCTTCGCCAGCATCGTGGTTCCGGTCCTGAAACTGATCGTGCTGTCCTTTCTCTTGATTACGATTCAGAAAAAGTCTTCGTGGCGTTTCCGGGATCGCGCCCTCCTCTTTCGCGTCACCGAAGCCGTGGGAGCATGGTCTATGGTAGATGTTTATGTTGTTGCCATTCTGGTCGGACTGGTTAACCTCGGTGCCCTGTCGACCATCCGACCCGGCATCGGTGTATCGTTTTTTGGCGCTGTGGTAGTTATCACGATGTTCGCTGCCCGTGGCTTTGATCCCCGACTCATTTGGGACCATACGGAAAGACCATGATAAAAGATCCCCATACAGAACCAGACGCAGACGCAACGGCTCCCGCACCCAAGATCAAGAAAAAGTCCGGACCGTCTATAGTGTGGCTGATACCGCTGATTACCGCCATTGTCGGCGGTTGGCTCATCTTCAAGACAATCTCGGAAAAGGGACCGGAAATTACCATCACCTTCAAAACAGCGGAAGGGATCGAGGCCGGAAAGACCAAGATCAAGTACAAGGAGATTGAGATAGGGGTGGTGGACTCGGTGCATTTTAGCAAGGACTTCTCCCACGTCATCGTGAAGGCCGGCATGGAAAAGGAGTCAGCGCCATTCCTTCGGCGTGACACCCGCTTCTGGGTGGTCAGGCCCCAGCTCACCCTGCGCGGTGCATCGGGTCTCGGCACTTTGCTTTCGGGAGCCCATATCGAGATCGAGCCGGGTCAGGGGGCATACCATAATCGTTTTGTCGGGCTTGACGTCCCGCCGGTGGTCAAAGCCGAAGTGGCGGGAAAAAAGATTCTGCTCATGGCCAAGAAGCTGGGCTCCATCGGCACCGGTTCACCCATCTACTATCAGGGGATTCTGGCCGGTGAAATCCTCGGATGGGAGCTTGGAAACGACCGTAAGAGTATTTTTCTGCATGCCTTTATCAAAGCGCCCTACGATGAGCTTGTTCGGAGCAATACCCGCTTCTGGAATGTGAGCGGAATGAACGTTTCCATCGGGGCGGACGGTATTATCGTGCGAACGGAATCGGTCCAGTCTCTTCTCTATGGGGGGATCGCTTTTGAGACCCCGGAGACGCTTGAACGGGTAAAGGCGGATGTGGAAGGCCTGGTGTTCACCCTTTATGACAGTCTTGAGAGCATTCATGAGGAGGCTTTCAGCAAGAAGATTACGTTCATTCTTTTCTTTGACGGTTCTGTTCGGGGCCTGAACGTGGGCGCTCCTGTTGAGTTCAAGGGGATCAAGATCGGATCGGTGAAAGATGTTCGCCTGGAATTCGACAAACGCGACATTTCCTTTCGGATTCCGGTTCTGATAGAGATCGAACCCGAACGGGTCATCGCGCGAGGGCAGGATGAAGACACATCTCCATACGAGACCTTAAAAAACCTGGTCGACCGTGGCTTACGCGCCCGGTTACAGACCGGCAGCCTCCTCACCGGGCAACTGTTCGTGGAGCTTGACATGCATCCCGGCACCCCTATCCGTCTGGTGAACGAAGATGTACCCTTTCCGGAGCTGCCCACCATTCCGGCCGAACTGGAACAGATGACCACATCGGTTAAAAGTATCCTCGCCAAGCTGGAAAAAGTGGACATGGAAAAGATCGGTGCGGAACTCCTGGGGAGCCTTCAGGGGGCGAATCAACTGATCAACAATCCGGAACTCCGGGAATCCGCCAACGATTTGAAGGAATCTTTGATTGCGTTCAAAAGTATTCTGCGCAAACTGGATCAGCGTGTCGAACCGATTACGGTGAATCTGGAAAAAGCCATCGGGGCCGGTCATCAGGCGTTGGAAGAAACCCGAGTCACATTGGGTTTGATTGACGAAGTTCTCAAACCCGATTCCCCCATTCAATACAATTTCGGACAGTTGACCGAGGAGTTGGCCGAGACGGCCCGTTCCATACGTACCCTTGTGGATATGTTAGAGCGAAATCCCAACGCTATTATTTTCGGCAAGGATTCTCCAGGAGAGAAATGATGATGCTTTCATTTTCACGAATCCGGTTGGTTTTTGTTTTTGTGCTGGCGGGCGGCTTCTTGACCGGTTGTGTGACGGCAACCACCCCGGCTACCCGATTCTACGTCCTTAATTCTCTGACTCCCGGTGCCGGTCTTTCCCGTGACGCCGGCCTGAACGGCGAGCTGTCCGTGGAGGTCGCCTCGCTGCGCTTGCCCCAGTACCTTGAAAGACCACAGATCGTTACCCGGAGCAGCGAAAACCGTCTGGAGCTGGCGGAATTTCATCAGTGGGGAGGGAACCTGAGAAAGAATATGATGAGGGTCCTCGCAAAAAACTTTTCCCAGTTTCTTGCCACCCCCAACATCGCCATCTCCCCCCATCGCCCGTCAATTCCCCCTGATTTTCTCGTTGAATTGGAGGTGATGCAGTTCGAAAGAGATTCCCATGGGCAGGTGCGACTTTCCACCCAGTGGCGCTTATCGCGCGGAAAGGATCGAATGCCCCTGGCAACCCATATGACCGATCTCTCGAGTGCGACGGTGCCCGCGGGTTCGAATTTCGATCACACAGTGTCGGCCATGAGCACCCTTTTAGGTGAATTGAGCCAAATCATCGGCATAGAGATCGTGAAAAACGTCAACAGGAGTTCCGATCCATGAGGTGGAAAAGGATGTCGAGTCGACAGGCGGGTTTAACGGCAAACCGATGGCCGCACACCCCGCTGCCCGGGATTCTTCTGATCCTGGGGCTGCTTTCGCTTCCGGTCTTTTCCAAATCTCTTCTAGCCGATGAGACATGGACAGGACCTACCATCATGGATGAGGTTTTCAAACGTCATGAACTGTTCCCTTACGTCTTTGAAAAACAGACCATGATTCTAATCGACAGCGCGGAGAACCGCGACGTCAGGAAGGCGCGTCGTTTCTCCAGAGTGGAACCGGATGCAACGGTCAAATATCTTCTGATCTTCGACCACCCGGCTGAGGTCCGCGGCGTCGCACTGCTGGCGATTCGTCACCCATCCGGTCGGATAGAAAGCAAGATCTATCTGCCCGCGTTCGGAAAGGAACTGAAATCCACTTCGGGGAAAAGCAGGGGCAACCATTTTTTGGGCACCGATTTTGCAATCGAGGACCTTGCGCCGGAGGTTTTATCGGATTTTCGTTACGTCCGAAAGACGGATTACAAGATCGGGAAGATCCTCTATTTCGTCGTTGAAGCCTTTCCAAAGGATTCGGAGATCGAAAGGGCTACGGGTTACGGCTTGCATCGACACTTTATTCGACAGGACAACTTTTACATTGTTCGTACCGATTACTATGATCCCCGTGGACGGTTGTTGAAACGCCGAACCCACCACGATCTGAAAATGGTGGATGGCACCATGTGGCGCGCCAACATGATCCTTATGGAAAACCACAAGGAACAGCATAAAACGTTGATCAAGATTAACCAGAGAGTTTTTTCCCATGATTACGTACCCCCGGAAATGTTTACTTCTAAATGGCTTCTGGAGAACCGCCACGTTCAGAGCACTGAAAAGCGTCTTTTTCAGGACACTTCCGAATCTTTGGGGGAAAAGGATACCGAGCTTAAAGATAGCCCTTAGCCAATCTTTTAGATAAAAATTAATATAGCCGATTATGTTTTCCCGATTTATCATGCTGGGAGTGAGCCACCGCCGGGCCACTCTAATATTCTTGGTGTTGGTGACATGCATCACCGGGTTTGGCCTGCCCAAGCTCCGTGTAGACACCGGCTTCAATAGTCTGATCTCGGACACCGACCCGGACAAGCCGATCTACGATCGGATCGCCCGGGAGTTCGGCTCAGACAACTGCACCATCGTCTACGTTCGGGACAAGGCGCTCTGGTCTCCGGATAAGTTGGCCGCCTTGGAGAAGCTGCACTACCAACTGGAGGGGCTCGATTTCGTGGAACGTGTGGACGACCTCTTCAGTTTGCGCAGTATCCGGGGGGCCGGAGGAAAAATAGACTCCCGTATTTTTCTGCCGAAAGCTCCCACCGACCAGGCCGCCATCGATCAAGCCAGGGCTGACGCGCTTTACAATCCTCTCATTGAGGGTAACTTTTTATCCCGCGACGGAACCGTGACGGCATTACTGGTTTCCGTGCGAGAAGACCGAGAAGACGTCAGGTTCGACCGTCGAGTCAACGAAGCCCTGGAACGAATTCTCACACCGGCGCGATCCGTTTTCCAGGAGGTGTTTCAAGTGGGCCCGCCCCGAATCAACGCGGAGCTCAAATCCATACTCCTGGATGATCTCATGAAACTGGGTCCGCTGTCGGCTTTTGTTCTCGTAATGGCGATCCTCTTTTTCCTTCGCAGCGGATTTGCCGCATGGGTACCTCTCGCCACCTCAGGCCTCAGCATCGCATGGACTTTTGGGATGATGGGTTGGGCCGGCATTCCTCTCAACATTCTGAGTGCCATGTTACCTACCCTGGTCGTGGTCATCGGTTCCACCGAGGACACCCATATGATGTCGTCCTATTTCCACGGCGTCTCCCAAGCCGAAGAGGACCACCGCGGTTTCGCCACACACTTTATGATGAAACATTTGGGGGTGCCGTTGCTCTTGACCATCCTCACCACGGCGTTGGGATTTGCGAGCAACATCTTCAGCAGCATCCGGCTCATTCAACACTTTGCCATTGCTTCCACCTTTGCGATTCTGGCAAACGGAATAATCACCATACTGTTTGTCCCCATGGTTTTAAGCGTCATGGGCCCTCTCCGGACCGGGCTCTTTCGGGGCGGGAATCGGTTGACCGGTCTGCCAAAATTGTTTGTCCGGATGTTCGGCTTTACAAAACGCCGTTTTCCACGATCGATCCTGGTGGTGACGGCCATTTTGTGCGCCTTTTTTGTTTACCAACTCTCCAAACTGCATGTCACCAACGATCCCTTGTCCTATTTTCAAAAGGACCAGCCGCTTATCCGGGACACCCGTCGGATTCACCAGGACTTGTCCGGCTTGAAGATATTCTTTATTACCTTAGAGTCTGACCAGGAAAAGGCGTTTCAGGTGCCCAAAAACATTGAAAAGCTGGTCGCCATCCAGAAGTTTCTAAAGAAACAGGGGATATTTGATCGAAGCATATCTCTGGCCGACCACCTCTCCCTTGTCAACCGCGAGTTCCACGAGGGTAACCCCGAGTATTTTACGGTGCCGAAAAGGCGTAAGCTCGTCGCCCAGTACCTGCTCTTCTTTCATCGCCGGGATCTTGAAAGTTACGTCAGCCATGATTTCCGGCGTGCCAACATTGTGGTTCGACACAATATCAGCGATTCTAATACCCTGAACCGTTACATAGGCGAGCTCAAAGAAGTGGTATCAAACATCGCCGGGGGCCAAATGAATGCCTACGTGGTCGGTGAAAACCTGATGATCAACGCTGCCGCCGAAAGCCTTATGGTGGCCCAGGTCAAATCCCTGGCCATTCTGCTTTTCGTGA
>JABMQM010000569.1 GCA_013203195.1 Desulfobacteraceae bacterium
CGTAAAAGCGACTGTCTTACGCCTATCCACATAATTAGCTATACAGATTAATGCAAGGTTAGGGTGAACAATGTCGAACGTATTAAAAAAATTAACTAAAACAACTTAAACCGTTGACATTTGTATTTAATTCATGTTAGTAGTTATACAATTCAGCTTGCAAGAAGCTGTATAAGCCGCTGAAGTTAACAGTTAATTAAAGGCCCACCTTCGTAAAAAGTATAAAAAGAAAGGTAATTTGAGCACAAAACAGGACTTTTCACTAAAGTTATTTGATTATGCGCAAAAAAATCTCCTTTTTTATTCTAAGCAATAACAGCTCTCCAGTAAAACAATTAACTGTTTCCAGGGCTATGCTCCGCTTTTTAGGCGTTTTATTTGCGTCCTGCCTGGTCTTGCTAACCTATGTAACTTACGATTATACCAACCTTCAAAAAACTGTTTCCGACCACCAGGAACTGCAAAACATAATTTCTCACCAATCGGATGACATCGCCGGCCAGCGCAACCAGATTCAAAAGTTTGCAGATGAGATTACGGCTTTAAAATCCAAGTTGATTGCCTTGAACGATTTCGAAACAAAGATACGCATTATTGCCAACATTGAAAAAACGGCTGATCAGGACAGCCTTTTTGGTGTCGGTGGTTCAATTCCTGATGATCTTGATACCAAAATACCGCTGACTGAAAAACATAACAGCTTGATGCGTGAAATGCATGAGCAGACCAAGCAACTTGAGCTCGCATCCAGCAAACAGCAGGAAGGGTTTGCATCTCTTTTCAATTTTCTGCAAGATCAGCGCAATCTATTATCCTCTACACCGGCAATTCGTCCGGTCAAAGGATGGACCACTTCCGGATTCGGCAATCGTAAATCACCCTTCACCGGACTGCGCGAATTCCATAAAGGGTTGGATATAGCTACCCGCATGGCAACACCCGTGGTTGCCACTGCTGACGGCATTGTCAGCTTTGAAGGTACCAAGGGGTTATTGGGCAAGGTAGTTGTAATTGATCACGGCCATGGAATAGTCACCCGATACGGACATCTTAAAAAGATATTTAAAAAGCGCGGTGAAGCCGTAACGCGGGGTGATATTATTGCACGTGTTGGTGTCACAGGTCGAACTACCGGTCCCCATGTCCATTATGAGGTTCTTTTGAACGGAATTCCGGTGAGCCCTATAAAATACATTTTGAACTAGATATTTCAGTTTTTTCTTTCCTTGTTTGATCTCATCTATTTATAACCGTTTGACGCACCGCAAATATTCCCTTAAAATCACCTTTTTATTTGCATCGTTTTGATAATTGCATTATTTTATTTAAAATAAGCAACCCGGAACCCGCGTCACTCATTAGGTGCCAGGAGGAATGTTTTTTAATGATCACCAATATTTTAACAAAAGTTTTTGGAAGCAAAAACGAACGGGAATTAAATAAGATTAGGCCCATAATTGAAACGATTAATGCCCTGGAACCGGAAATTCACTCCATGAGTGATGCAACGCTCAAAAGCCAGACGGTGTTATTCAAAGAGCGCATGCAAAACGGTTCATCGCTTGATGATATTCTTCCGGAAGCCTTTGCAACAGTCAGGGAGGCCTCGATACGCACGCTTGGGATGCGGCATTTTGATGCCCAGTTGATCGGTGGTATTGGTCTTCATCAGGGAAAAATCGCTGAGATGAAGACCGGTGAAGGTAAAACACTGGCCGCTACTCTTCCGGCCTATCTTAATGCCTTAAGCGGTCGGGGAGTGCACATTATTACCGTGAACGATTATCTGGCTAGACGTGATACGGAATGGATGGGTCATATTTATAACTTTTTAGGTCTCTCGGTCGGCAACATATTACACGGCTTGGATGATAATGAGCGCAAAGCGGCATACAGTGCAGATATCTCTTATGGTACCAATAATGAGTTCGGCTTTGATTACCTGAGAGACAACATGAAATTTTCCAATGCAGACGTTGTTCAGGGCGAACTCAACTTTGCCATCGTTGATGAAGTCGACAGTATCTTGATTGACGAGGCCCGAACCCCTTTAATCATTTCCGGTCCGGCAGAGAAATCGACAGATCTTTACAATCTGGTTAACGGCATAATTCCTCACCTGGTTCTTGATCGTGACTATACACTGGATGAAAAAGCCCGGTCAGCCATCATGACAGAAGAAGGGATTGCTAAAGCAGAACAGATGCTTAAGGTTGATAATCTCTACGATGCCAGAAACATTGAGCGGCTGCATCATATTAACCAGGCCTTAAAAGCTTACACCCTGTTTAAACGTGATGTTGACTATATCGTCAAAAATAATGAAGTGATCATTGTCGATGAATTTACCGGCCGCCTGATGCCCGGACGCCGCTACAGTGAAGGATTGCATCAGGCACTTGAAGCCAAAGAAAACGTCAAGATAGAAAACGAAAATCAGACTCTGGCCACTGTTACCTTTCAGAATTATTTCAGAATGTACAACAAACTGGCCGGAATGACCGGTACGGCCGATACAGAAGCCGCCGAATTTAAAAAGATATATGACCTTGATGTCCTGATTATTCCCACCAATCAACCCATGATAAGAATCGATAATTCGGATGTGATCTATAAAACCCGGAAGGAAAAATTCAATGCTGTCATGGATGAAATCGTCGAACTTAACAAAAAAGGGCAACCTTGTCTGGTCGGCACCATCTCCATTGACATTTCCGAAAGTTTAGCTAACAAATTAAAAAAAAGAGGCATCAAACATACGATATTGAATGCCAAAAACCATGAAAAGGAAGCTGAGATCATTGCCATGGCAGGCCAGAAGCATGCGGTTACGATTTCAACTAATATGGCAGGTCGCGGAACCGACATCGTTTTGGGCGAAGGTGTGACTGACCTTGGCGGGCTTCATATCATCGGAACTGAACGGCATGAGAGCAGACGTATTGATAATCAGCTCAGAGGCCGGTCCGGACGGCAGGGCGATCCAGGTTCATCACGATTCTATCTGGCCTTAGAGGACGATCTTTTACGGATATTCGGAGGGGAACGGATAACCAGTATTATGGATAAACTGGGTATGGAGGAGGACGAGCCCATCGAGGCTAACATCATCAGCAGGGCCATTGAAAGTGCCCAAAGCAAGGTCGAGGGCCACAATTTCGATATTCGAAAACAATTGATAGAATATGATGATGTCATGAATCAACAGCGTGAAGTTATCTACCGGCAACGCCGTGAAACTCTCAGTGGCAAAAGTCTGAAACCGGCCATTGAAGACATGATCAGTGAAAAGGCTGAAGAGATCGCAGATTTTTTTGTTGATGACAGGGCTCTGGCTGAAGAATGGGACTGGAAAGGGATTAACGAAGCGGTCTTCAAGCAGTTTAATTTCCGCATGGGCAAGCTGGACGACGACACCCTGAACGGGTTGACCCGGGAAGGACTGGCGGAGTTGATTACTGATTTCAGCATCCAAAGGTATAATGAAAGAGAGGCTGCCGTTGGAGCTGATGATTTCAGAAACCTGGAACGTATTATCATGCTGCAAACCGTAGACAACCTCTGGAAGGACCATCTTCTTAGTATGGATCATCTGAAAGAGGGTATTGGTCTGCGAGGCTACGGGCAGCAGAATCCCTTAATTGTATATAAAAAGGAAGGGTTTGAACTGTTTCAGGAGATGATCTCCAGGGTCAAGGAAGAGACGCTGGGCATCCTGTTCAGAATTCAAATATCTGAACCTGAAAGAATAACTGATTTACGACGGCCAAAGGAGCAGAATCTCACATTTTCCGGAGGTGATGAACCTGCAAAGAAAAAACCGGTTCGGCGCACCGCAGAAAAAGTCGGCCGTAACGCACCATGTCCCTGCGGAAGCGGGAAAAAATCTAAGAAGTGCTGTAGCCGGTAGGGCACATTTCATAAAATCGCTCAGCGAGTTAATCAAACGCGACAGCGCCGTTTTGCAAAAATTTCGCTATCCAGCCAAGATAATTCGAATAGCCCCTTTACAAGGCCGGATGTTAATTGTTATATTTATGTGTAAATAGCAAAACCAATATAGGTCAGGCGGGAGAAGGATTCAATGGGTGAATACAACCCTGAACTGGAAGAGGGGGTAGATTCCGAAATCCGGGACGACGTTCGCGAACCTCCCATGTACAGAGTTTTGCTTCACAACGATGACTATACTACGATGGATTTTGTAGTAGAAATCATTATGCTTGTTTTTAATAAATCGCCTGAGGAAGCGGTTAATATTATGCTGAATGTTCACCGTAAAGGGATGGGTCTGTGCGGTGTGTACACATATGAGGTATCTGAAACCAAGGTTGAAACTGTGCATGCCATAGCACGGGAACAAGGCTTTCCTCTGAAATGTACTATGGAGAAAGAATAAGTCATGATCAATAAACAACTTAGCGAAACGCTTGGTTTTGCTGTCAGAGAAGCAAAAAGAAGGCGCCATGAGTATGTCTCTATTGAACACTTGCTGTTTGCAATTCTATTCGACAGCGACGGTGCGGGAATCATTCAAAACAGCGGTGGTAGTATCGAGAACCTTAAAAATGCCCTTGAGACATTTTTCAATGAACGCATGGAAATCCTTCCCGAAGGGGATGAATATGTGCTGCAACAGACCGTCGGTTTTCAACGTGTTATTCAAAGGGCGATAAATCAGGTTCGTTCGGCTGAAAAACAGGAGGTTTCGGTTAGTGACATCCTGGCATCGATTTTTTTGGAAAAAGATTCCCATGCCGAGTATTTTTTGAATGCAGAGGGTGTTTCCCGTCTTGATATTCTAAATTATATTTCCCATCAAGTTTCCAAAATACCTTTAAAAGAAGAACCGGATAGGCCGGTAAGAACCGCAAAGGACGCCAAGACAAAGAAAGCTGATCCCCTCGAACTTTTCACTATCGATCTTGTCGAGCAGGCCGCCCAGGGAAAGCTTGATCCCCTGATCGGCCGAAAACTTGAAATCGAACGGACGATTCAGGTGTTGTGCCGACGACGTAAAAACAACCCGATTTATGTCGGTGATCCCGGGGTGGGGAAAACCGCTATGGCCGAAGGGTTGGCGCTTAAGATAAACGCAGGAGATATTCCTGATTTACTTAAAGATGTTCGCATCTATTCACTTGATCTTGGCGGGCTGTTGGCCGGCACGAAGTTCCGCGGTGACTTTGAGCAGCGCTTAAAAGGGGTGCTGGCCGCGCTGAAAAAGAAAAAAGATGCGATTTTGTTTATTGACGAGATACATACGACTGTCGGGGCCGGAGCGACCAGCAGAGGTTCCATGGATGCATCCAATATATTGAAGCCGGTTTTGCAGACCGGTGAACTGCGGTGTATGGGTTCGACCACCTTTGAGGAATACAAGAATTTTTTTGAAAAAGATCGGGCTCTTTCTCGTCGTTTTGAGAAGATTGAAATTTTCGAACCATCGGTTCCGGAAACCATTCAAATTTTGAAAGGACTGAAATCTCGCTATGAGGACCATCACGGAATTATTTATACCGAGCAGGCTCTGAAAACTGCGGCTGAACTGTCAGCCAAATATCTTCATGACCGTTATCTGCCGGACAAGGCCATTGATGTGATCGATGAAGCCGGGGCGTATATTAGACTTTCGGGTGGTTCTCACAGAAAGAAAATTAACCCTAAGGATATTGAACATATTGTGGCAAAAATGGCCAGAATCCCGGCCATCAGCGTATCAACACCCGACAAAGCAAAACTGGAATCCCTTGATGATAAGCTCAAGGAAGTCGTTTTCGGGCAGGATGAAGCCATCAAATCTCTGGTTACTTCCATTCAGCGCTCCCGTGCAGGCCTGGGAAC
>JABMQM010000570.1 GCA_013203195.1 Desulfobacteraceae bacterium
ACCCATCTGAGAGCATCGACAATATTACTTTTGCCGCAGCCATTTGGACCTACAACTGCCGAAATACCAGGAGGAAATTCAATGCGGGCTTTTTCGTGAAAGGATTTAAATCCGTTTATTTCCAGCTGTTTAATTTTCATACAAGAAAAATCTCCTGTTGTAGTGTAGGGCCTTTTTTCAATTCTACCTTAACCGTAATAGCAATAGCAGGAAGTTTTGTGATTGTAAAGCAAAAAACACAAGGTGGAGTATGTTTTTATTGAATAAATACAAGATATGGTAGAATTTATATGTCATTGATAATTTATCAATAAAACAATATGATGATGAATTCGTATTTTATTAAAGGTCTCGACACAGGGAGAAATCGCCGATTGTCCGGATGGATTAAAAAATACTGGTTTGTTGCCGGACTTGTGTTTGTTTTTGCTGTAACCCTGGCTGATACAACCGAAACCATCTCCGGGCTCGGCCGGTGGTTCAAGCTTCATCACGGGCCGGATGCCGTTATCGTTCTGATATTTTTTTTCTCCGGTTTGATACTCGATTCCAGGCAAATAAAGTCGGGCCTGATGGACATCAAGGGCATCCTTATTGCCCAGATGATTATTTTTGTTGTCGCTCCGATTGCAGCAGCATGTTTAGGCCTAGCCCCCTTGGGCAACGGAATCAAAATAGGAATTTTTCTGGTAGCGGTTATGCCGACAACGTTAAGCAGCGGCGTGGTTATGACTGGTGCCGCCGGCGGGAATATGGCGCATGCTCTGGTTATTACTATTATAGCTAATGGACTTGCTGTTGTTACAATACCTGTTGTCCTTGCACTGCTTTTGAATCTGGTCGGCGGAATAACGGTAGTATCTATAGACAAGTCGGCCATCATGGTAAAACTTAGTTTATTGGTGCTTTTGCCACTCGGCTGTGGTTTGCTTATTAAATATTATACAAAATCCATGATGGACCGCTGGGGAGCAAAATTGTCAGTTCTAAACCAGTGGCTGATACTGGGGATTGTCTGGATGGCTGTTTCTCAGGCCAGACATGTAATCATAAACGGCGGCGATAATATTGGGATAATTTTCCTGTTGGTGTTTACCTTTCATGGAATGCTTTTGGCGGCTGCAGGAGCTTTTACTCATTTATTCAGGATCGCTAAAGGCAGGAGAGAAAGTATTATTTTCATGGGGGGGCAGAAAACCCTGCCGCTTTCAATCATTCTGCAAGTTGCCCTTTTCCCACAATACGGACTGGCTCTGGTTGTCTGTGTGATGCATCATATTACCCAACTGCTGATGGATGGATATCTGGTAGGTAAGCTGAGGGATTTATCCGATCATCATGATTTGGCTTAGAAAAACTATGGTTTTTTTTCGGGCGGGATTGGTAAAACGTTTTGGGCTAAGACTTGGCGGGTATTGCCGGAAACTCGAATAATCTTGACACCTTTGGCTTCAGACGGGTATTATCATAATAAACATCAACCTAATGGAGGATATCGATGGGAGCAAAAACTTCCGCCAGTATTGGAGATATACTGAAACATCCGGAGGTCCAAAAAGTAACCGACAATATCAATCAGGAAGTAATTGAGCGCAGAGAGTATGAACCTCCGGTATGCAAAGTATTTTCCAGTTCTTATACCATACTGGAAGATAAGCCTCATTTTGAATTTGATGTGGATAATGAAGCCAGCCGGCGTCTTCCGGGAATTATCGATAATAAAGTGCAAACCATTGTTGAACTGCAAACACCTGAGGAAACTTTCAAGAAACAATTCAATAAAAAGCGCAAAATCGGTATTGTCTTTTCCGGGGGGCCCGCTCCCGGCGGCCACAATGTTATTGCAGGGCTTTACGATGCCGCCCAAAAAGCCAATCCCGAGACCATAATATACGGTTTCCTTTTAGGACCGGACGGAATCATTGAAGGTGAAGCCATTGAGATAACCGGGAGCCTGGTGGACAGATTTAGAAACCTGGGCGGGTTTACCATGATCAAGACCGGCCGGACGAAAATCGATACCAAAGAAAAAATGGCGCTGTCAAAAAAGACCTGCAAACGGCTTGATTTGGACGCTTTGGTGATCGTAGGCGGTGACGATTCCAATACCAATGCGGCTTTTTTGGCTCAAGAAATGCTCGCAGACGGCGTCCAGGTGATAGGTGTTCCCAAGACCATTGATGGCGATATTCAGGTCAGAGATAACAACGGGAAAGTCTTATGCGCCATGTCATTCGGATTTCATACCGCTGCCAGAGCTTTTTCAACGGAGATCGGCAACCTTTGTACGGACAGCAGTTCGGATGTCAAATACTGGCACATTTGCAAGGTTATGGGAAGAGTCGCCAGTCACCTGGCACTCGAGACAGCTTTGCAGACCCATGCGAATATTACTCTCATCGGTGAGGATCTTGCTGACTACGTCGATAAAGAAAGAATTGAAAAGGCGGCAGCAGAAGGTATAATTAATTATCATGCTTATGGAATGACCCTGAGGCATTTGTCCCGGGTGATTTGTGACGGTATTGTCGGGAGGGCTGCAGTAGGAAAAAACTACGGCGTGATCGTAATACCGGAAGGGGTTCTTGAGTTTATCAATGAAATTCAGAGTTTTATCATAAAGCTGAATACGATTATCTCCGAATATAACCAAACCCATGATACGGATTTTCACACTGATTTTTCTTTGCTGGAAGAGAAGCTGGAATATTTACGAAGATTGGCCGGTCGTTCGCAAGAGGATAATTCTTTTACCATATGGAACATGCGTGACAATGAGCTGTTTAATGATATTCCGGCCTTTTTTCAAGAAGGCCTTCTAATGGAAAGGGACAGTCATGGAAATTTCCAGTTTTCGCAAGTTGAAACCGATAAGGTCGTCCTGGGAATGGTCAGGGATTATCTGAACATCCTTAAGGAAAATGGAACTTATAAGATAGGAATTGAAAGATCCTATTACCGCAAGACACTGGACCAAGGCGGACTTGATCCGGATTACTTGGGACCGATCCTGTTCAAAAATTATGATGATACCCAGTTTCTTATGATGAAGCCGACCATCATGTCATTGAAAACCCTCAAGCAGGCCCTGGTGAAGGAAGGCGCCATTTCAGAGACTGAAAAAGTTCCGCAGTCCATTGAAAAAATCTATCACAAATCTGTTCCCAAATTCAAAACACAGCTCCATTTTTACGGCTATGACGGCAGGGGCAACGACCCCACCCGCTTTGACTGTACGTACACTTATAACCTGGGATTGACGGTTTTCAGCCTGATTGCCAATGGTGCCACCGGCCAGATGGCAGCCATCAGAAATCTGGAAAAGGACTTTTCTCAATGGCAGCCTCTTGGAATTCCTATTGCTCCGTTGATGCACCTTGAGGAAAGAAAAGGAAAATTGACCCTGGTTTTGGAAAAGAGCATAGTGGATATCAATTCCACGGCGTTTAAGGTTGTAAAGGCATTCAGAGAGAAATGGCTGGCGGCCACACCGGGTGAGGATCATTACAGACGGCCGGGTCCCACTAGATTCACCGGCAGGAGCGAGGAAGACCGGCCGATTACCCTGGTGTTGAATGCGTTGGATTCATGACGTTAATGTAATAATGAAGCTTTGTTTCAAACCGACAAGTTGATGAGATTCCAAACACATTAATTGAGACTAACTGATGCTTGATACCAGATGCTGGATGCTGGTGAGGTAAAATAACCATCCTTTTTCATCAAGTATCCAGTATCCAGTATCTGCTTCAATTTCGAGTAAAAATGCCATATGAAAAAATTATAAAACTCGCCATGAATAAGAGACCTAAATATGGTGCAGTTATGAAGCGAGTGTTAATTGTTATTCTGATTTTATTTGCGGCGGTTCCTGTATTTGGGGAAAATTATCTTCTCAACGGTGGTCAGGAATCTCAAATCAAATATGAGATGGTTCAAAGAGTACGGCCGTCGGCCGGCCTCAAAAAACTGATGCTCAGTTGTGTTGTTCCGGAGTCTTTTTCTTCGCCGACCTACAACCAGCGGATTGCGGATTTCGAGCTTGACTTTTCTCCTGCGCCTTTAAGTCGTGAGGACCGAACCGACAAGCGCGGGAACAAGGTTGTCGAAGCGACCTGGAAAGCGCCGACCGGGCCGGTGACAACGACTATCCGCCTTACGGCAATCAACAGCACGAAACTGCAGGCGTTAAAGACCGGGGCACCATTTCCGCCCAGCGGGTTGCCGCAGCAGGCAAAAGTATATTTAAAGGCTACCGATCAAGTCCCTGCCGACGACAGTCAAATTCGTTCCAAAGCACTTGAATTAACAAGTGCGGCTAAAAATCAATTTGATGCTGTACAGAAAATATTAACGTGGGTTGTGGATCACATGCACTATGTGCTGACTCCCCAAAGCTACGATGCATTATATTCCTTGCAAAGCGGCAAGGGTAATTGTCAGAATTACTCGCACCTTTCAGCAGCCATAATGCGTGCGGCTGGAATTCCTGTACGCATTGTAAATGGAATTACCTTGAAACAACCCTATGACATTAATATGGAAAACTCTATACTTACCATGAAAATGGCCCAGGGACGGCATTCTTGGGTAGAAGTTTATTTTCCGGACCTGGGCTGGGTGCCGTTCGACCCCCAGGGAACCGAACTTTTCGTCAGCAACCGTTTTATTAGAGTGGAGACCGGCCTGGATAACAACGAAACACGCCAGGATGGGCTCATGCGCTGGATCCAGTCCAAAAGCTCGCCGGGACGACCGTTATTTGAAGAGAGCATCCAAGCTGAATTTGTCACCGATCACATCAAGCTTGCAGGCCGGAAAACCAACTATGGCCCCCGCGGGCTGCTGCTCGGCCCTCAAGTCGAAGCCGCTTTTTCGAAAGTAACCGTATCCATCCCGCCGCCGCCGCCGAGAGTGTCGGAAGAAGTATTAAAACGCCTGCGCTTCAAAAAGCCGTATGTGTTCGGCAACCTGGACTTTCCTGAAAACGTAGATTTTCTGTCTGCAAGGGGGCCGGCTGAACAACAGTCCGACAATACAATGGAAATGCGCAAAAACTTTCTGGTGGAGACGGCCGAGTATGTAACTACGCGGGGAAATCAATACGCCCAGACGTTTATTCTAACCAAACCAATGCAATTGCAGCACACCGGGCTGGCGCTGCATAAATTTAATTCCGAAGGACAGCTTTGGCTTGAACTTTTAAAAGACAATGGAGGGACTCCCGGTGATCTGATCGCTACAAGCGATATCATCGAACTCAACCACGTGAAGTTCACACCCGGTTATACCTGGGTGGACTTTGATTTTACCACAACTTCCGTGATACTCTCACCAGGCCGCTACTGGGTTGCTCTGGGATTCACCGGCGGCCCTATCGTGAACTGGTTTTTTACCTATGGCAAGCCCGTCGGGCCGCAGGACGGCACTCGATATAAAACCATGTTTGATGAGACTTGGAGTCGCAGATTGGCCTATGAATTCAACTATCGAGTCATAGGACTTGCCGCCCAATAGGCGCAACTTAAAACGTTCGTAAAAAGGAAATTTTTACTTTTTACAAAACCATCATAGATAGGAAAGGTAATTTTGTAAAGAAATGATAAAAAAGCCTAAAACCTGAATCTTGCGCTGCTGCAGCATCCAAAATTTACTTTGCAAAAGTCTAATTA
>JABMQM010000571.1 GCA_013203195.1 Desulfobacteraceae bacterium
CTATAACGCGCTCTAATTAGCTCAGCCAGCTTCCCGACCTAAACGAAATCATCCGGCGGCTCACTAAAAATGTGTGCGGAAGCCAAACAATCGGAACATATTTATGGAAACAACTATAGATGCAACGGCTGAAAACACCAAAAACTTGATGAATTCAATTTTTTATGAGATCATTAAAAATTGAGTGAAAAAATCCGGTGGCAAAACCTTTTAAAGCGGAGGACCTGGGGCCGGCAATTTTGACAAGAATAACAGGAGGTATTGTATGAAAAATCGTACCCAGACATTTTTTGTCTTTGTTTTCATCATTTTATTAATAACAGGATGTGCAGGGACGAAAGTGGTTCGCATGGAGGAGGATACAACCACGGATTTGAGCGGAAAATGGAACGATACGGACTCGCGTCTTGTTGCCGAGGGGTTAATAAATGACTGTCTGTCGCGGCCATGGTATAATAAATTTTCGGGTCAAAGCAGAATTCCGACTGTCATAGTAGGCGAGGTGCGCAACAGGAGTCACGAGCATATTAACATCGAAACCTTTGTTAAAGATATTGAACGGTCCTTGATAAATTCCGGCAAAGTGGAATTTGTTGCCGGCAAGCACGAGCGGATTCAGTTGCGCCAGGAGAAAGCAGATCAGATGTTGGGCAATGTCACTGAAGAAAGCATGAAAACGGCCGGCAAAGAGATTGGGGCTGATCTCATGATGATCGGAAGCATCAACACCATCGCTGACCAGGAAGGCAACAAGCGGGTGATGTTTTATCAGATTGATATGGAACTGATTGAAATTGAATCAAATAGAAAGTTGTGGATCGGCGACAAAAAAATCAAAAAGTATATTACCAAGAGCCGGCTAAAACTGTAACGATTTTATTATCAACATATTAGACAGCGGCTATGCAGAATAAATCTTCATCGAACTGCAGGCAATCAGGAAATAGGTTGGCGGGCCTAAATGCATTTGCATTAGCTGCCTCTGTAATATTCTTGCTTTTATCATGCAGCCTTAGCCTGCAACGGATTGATCTTTTGTCTCAAGCAACCTCCCAAGGCTTATTTCTCAAAGCTGCTGCTGATATCAAAAAAAATGAAACCCTTTATGGCAGCAATGACCGTCTACTCTATTTTATGGACCAGGGCCTTTTGTTCCATTATGCCGGAGATTACCAATCAAGTTTGGAGAACCTGGAGAAAGCTGAAGACGTGGCTGCTGAACTCTATGCGCGTTCAGTTACAAACGAGGCAGCATCATTACTGATCAATGATCTTGTGCGTCCCTACCGCGGTCGGCGACACGAAAGAGTCCTTTTACACCAATTCATAGCATTTAATTATATGGCCAATAATCAATATGATGAAGCCTTGGTGGAAACCCGCAAAGTCCAACTGGTCTTCGATGCATTCAGTTCAGATTCCGAACTTGCGCATAAATACCAGGATGACGGCATGAGTCACTATATTTCCTCCATTGTTTATGAAACGCAACGAGAAACGGATAATGCACTAATATCTATTTTCAAATCTGTGTCCGCCTATCAGAAAAGCCCCTTGAAAGTGCCTGATGCCGTTAATAATCTTGCCTATTATCGTTTCAAGCGTAACGGGCGGGAAGAAGACCTTCGCCTTTTAAATCTTGCTCCAACGACCTCTCAGGATGAAGTAGAGGGTTTAAACAGCAAAGACGGTGAAATAATCTTTATCGGCTACGCCGGCAAATCGCCTGTTATTAAGGAAGCGATTTTCAGCGGCACATATGTTGTCGGAGGATTTATCAGTGGTACCTACCACAAAGCCGGAGGTGAGCCGGTACGGATCATTCTGCCGGCCCCACCGCTGCCAACTTCGGAGTTTGAAAAACTTGAGAATAAGGAAAAAACAAAAGCCGGAACTACTTTTCACTTAAAACTCGCTTTGCCCGAAGCTGTCAGGAGGCCGTCAGAGACAAAGAGTTTTAGAATTTTGCTCGATTCCGGGCAACAAGAACACAACTCAATGGTTCTCACTGATACTGATCTCCTCATAGAGCAGGATATTGACAGCAATAGAACCTTGGATCTTACCAGAGCGGCAATACGAGTAGTCCTGAGAATGCTGACAACGCAATATACCAAAGCTCAGCTGGAAGAAGAGACGCCGCTTGAGAACATCCTCATCAGCACGGGCATTGATTTACTTACCGATCAACTGGAAAGAGCTGATACCCGGCTGTGCTTTATCTTGCCTAAAACAATTCAACTCGCCCGTATTCCGGTTAAACCGGCAAAGCACCGCATAGAGGTTTTTGCTCTGAACAGCTCGGGAAATGTTATTGGGAAAAAAGTTTGGGAAAACGTTATTGTGCGACAAGGAGAAAAAAAATTTCTCTTCTACCCTTCGTTGATGTGAAACCTAAATAGGCGAAAGCCGATGATACGCCAGTTTAAAGGAACCTTAAGCCTATGTCCGACAAAACATTTACAATAGACCTTGCCAGGCTGCTGGTAGCAGCTGCCTGGGTAGATGGTGAATTGTCAAATGAAGAGATCAACGCGTTGAAGGATCTGCTTTTCACCATCCCTGAAATTTCCGGCGAAGAATGGAAGCACATAGAAATATATATGGATTCACCTGTTACCTCCGCAGAAAGAGAGGTGCTGCTTTCCAGGGTATTGACCAATATTACTTCCAAAAAAGACAAGGCCCTCGTAATAGAGACCCTGACCCAGTTGTTTCAGGCCGACGGGGAAATAACCGATGAAGAATCTGCTGTACTTCAAGAAATCAGCCAGATCCTTGCTAAAGCCCACACAGGAATTTTCGCAAGAATGTCAAGAATGGTAAAAACATCGGTTAAAAGGCGTAATGAAACATCCAAAGCAGCCGCCCAAAGAGAGAGCAGGGTCGATGACTTTATCATGAATACTGTTTATTACCAGCTAGAGCCCGAGCTTGCAGCCAAGGGTATCGAAATTAACCTGCCGGAACAGCAGGTCAGAAAGCTGTGTTTTGCAGCAGGACTTCTCGCAAGGATTGCAGCAGTAGATGCGGGAATTTCAGAAAGCGAACGCAAAACCATCGCATCCATTCTTTCAGAAGAATGGGGCTTATCCGGTCATGAAGCAGCTCTTGTTGCAGAAATCAGTTGCCAGAGGGCCTTAAAAGGGCTCGACTATTATCGTACAACCAGGGGGTTTTTCGATTGCTCAAATCATGATGAGAGGAAGGCGTTTTTAAAGTGCTTATTCAAAATTGCCAATGCATCCGATATGACCTCGTATGCAGAAGTTGAAGAGATCCGCCGTATATCGACTTCGTTAAAACTGCCGCACAAAGATTTTATTGAAGCAAAGCTTACCATTCCAAGAAAAGATCGGGAAGTGTTGTAATATATACGAAGAAACCCCTGGGGTTGACCAGACCCCAGGGGTGAGGAAAAGATGAAGAAATTTATTGCGTCGTCATAATAGACGCTCATTATATATCGGCAAAAAGGCTGACAATCTTTAGGATAAAAATTATTTTTCGATTCCCAGCCTGGCCGCAACCCCTTGTTGAAAGTAATGTTTTATCTCTTGCATTTCGGTCACAAGATCCGCCTTGGCAATGATTTCAGGGTCTGCACCCCGTCCGGTGATGATCAATTCCACATCCTCGGGTTTGTCCGCTATAATGTCAACCAGATCCTGCACCGATAACAGTTTGAGTTTGACGGCAACATTGGCTTCTTCCAAAATAACAACCTGATGCTCGCCCGAAGCCATTACAGCTTTAACTTTTGCAAGCCCCTTTTGGGCGGCCTTAATATCCCCGGCAGACGGCGCGCCTTTTATAAAGCGTCCTAGGCCGAACTGTTCAACGCTAATAAGGTCTGCAAATCTTTTAAGCGCCTTGATTTCGCTATATTCACCCATCTTGACAAATTGGGCGATGAACACCTTCAGGCCGGCGCCTGCAGCCCGCAATGAAAGGCCCAGCGCAGCCGTAGTTTTCCCCTTGCCGTCTCCGGTGTATACCTGCACATACCCCTTCATAGTCTTTCCCTTTTTCCCAAATTCCGTCATACAGTATCCAGTGTCAAGTTATCAGTGACCAGTTATCAGTTGTCAGTTATCAGTGACCAGTTATCAGTTATCAGTAAACAGTGATTAGCAACCAGGAACGATTAACTCGCAACCCGTAACTCTTACAAGCATCATGTGCCTGTTGGAAGCTCCCTGCCGCCCCGCTGAGCGGGATTTCCGCTACGCTCCATCAAGC
>JABMQM010000572.1 GCA_013203195.1 Desulfobacteraceae bacterium
GCTCATCCGCCTGAGGCGGACTCGAAATACTCAATGTATGCCTGTGGTTAATCCGCCTGAGGCGGATCGCCTTCCTTGGCCTTGAACAAAATTTAACATTTTTCAAAGGTCTCGTGCCTTAAAATAATAATTGTTGCTTCTATTAGTACCGGATGTATAACAAATTTGTAATAAACAGCAATTTATTATTTTACTTTAGTTGCTTAAAGCACTGTAATATTTATCTATTCCAGGAGTAAGCCAAGACCGGGTCCTCCGGGTCCAAATTCTTTACTGATACGTTTGCCAGCATTCAACAAGCGAACAAGCTAACAAGGTCGCTCTCTGAAAAAGACTCTCTTTGATCATGTATTCATCTTTGCTGTGATCGTTTGCTCCCGCAGGCCCCAATCCGTCGAGAACCGGAATACCTTGCTCGGCAATGATATTGGCGTCTGACACCCCGTTTCTAAATTCTTCCTGCATCGGAAAATCCAGCTTGTCAGCCACACCTTTAACAGCTTGAAACAATATTCGATTGGCCTCATTTTGCTCCATGGGGGGTCTTTGGCTGACGATCTCAAAACTGGTGCTGGTATGGGGTGTTTTTGGTATGGCGGCTATTTCTGAAATCTTTTCTTTTAGAAAATTGTGGTCCTTTTGTTCAACAAACCTAAAATCGATGTGTGCGGTTGCATGCTCGGGAACCGTGTTGGGGCCGATGCCGCCCTTAACCGTGCCTACATTTACCGTGACCCCTTTCTCAAAGTCATTTAAAGATTCAAAATCGATGGTTTTATATGCAAGCTCCACAATGGCGCTTGCTTTGTCTTGACCTGCAAAGGCCGCATGTCCGGCTTTGCCAAAAACATTTAGCTTTAAAGAAAGGTTCCCTTTACGGCCGGTAACAACTTCTCCTTCCAGGCCGCCGCATTCCAAAACAAAGGCAAAGGCACTCTTTTGAGCTTCAGCTTTGATGAGTTCCCTGGAGCTGGGGGAACCGATCTCTTCATCTGAGTTGAAGATAAATGCTATGGGAATCTTTTTCAAAAGTCCCAGGGAGTCGAGGGCCTTGAGCGCAAATATACCGGCAACCAGCCCGCCTTTCATATCGATGACACCGGGGCCGTAACATTTGGTAGAATCTTCTCTGAACAAGTTAAGGTCTGTATCTTTGGGGAAAACCGTATCCATATGCCCCACCAAGAGTATCTGCTTGTCGAATTGATCCTCGCAAAGGGATCTAACAATAAGGTGATTTCCGAATTTAGTCTGCTCGATCAACCGGCACGAGACGCTGTTGGATTGAAAAGAGGATTCGATCAGACCAGAAACCCGGTCAACACCTTCCTTGTTATGGCTACCACTCTGAATCAGCACCATCTTTTCTAGGAGATCGAACATATCGGGTCCATGTTCTTTAATGAAATGTATCAAGCGATTATTGGTTGTCATTGTAACTTCTCAATAACATAGGGGAATAAGGGCTTCAGCGCGGCAAAGCCGATTTATATAAGATCGCTTTAGGCGATTTTATATATTGATATCGCCTTGTAACCAAATCCTGATGCCCGGAGATTTGTTGTTTCTATTAGTACCGGATATATAACAAATTTGTAATAAATAGCAATTTTTTATTTGATACCTTATTGCAAAATATGGCTCATCTCCAAAAGAGTTGGAGTGATCCTAAGTATCCTTGGCCCTCTTCTCCAACTAAATTGGAGAAGAACCTAAAATATCGACTTAAGAAAAAGATGAATATTACCGAAAAAGATTATACGGTATTAGGTTGCGTGGTTTCATGCTTACATCAGCTGAACATCTTGCAATTCCTTTTCATATTCATTAAAGTATCGTGATAAAGCATGGTTACTATATATTGGGGTGTATTGCATTTTTAGCACAATATGTGGGCGGTTATGATCTAAAAGCGAGTTTGGTTGGCTTTTCGTAATGCGCCTTTGGAGAAGGAATCTATTGTGATGACCAACAGTTCTAGAAACCGAATGCGAATGACCGGTGATAAAGCAAAATCACGACCAGGCGATATATGGGTAATTTCTAAGGGCAAGCTCACGGATATGGACTTAAGCCGCATTTGTGAGGGGGGTGAAACAGAGACCGTAACCGCATATAGTTTGTCTGAATTAGGCCGGTACTTGCTGAATCCTAATCCCATCCAGGTAGAAAAAAAATTGATTGGATGCGAGGTCCATTACTACCCGCCATATTATAAAATTAAAAGCAAGATCAGGAAAATATTGCCAAAAAAGTTGCATGGGCTGCTTAAAGATGAGCAGATTCCTCCTGATGCCCTCCTGTCAAATTACGTGACAAATAAAGCTCCCATGAATGACAAGGATCTTGAACTGCATTTAAACCGAGTCATGGAATTATTAAGGCCTTATGACCCTGTAATTAAAAAACTTTTAGATTTAGACCAGAGTAAGGTAGCAGATATTGTAGGGACATGCCAGGATGTTGGCGGCAATCTTTCATATTTAAACATTCAAGGCAGTATAGATGACAAAATTGGTTATCTAACTGAATTTATCTATAAAAATGTTGGCGTCATTCTTGACAAGGCCTATATCTCAGATGGGTTGTTCGAAATGAAGGGGTTTGATTTCCAATCTTATGAAGCAGAAAAATCATACAGATTGATTAAGTTTTTCATAAATGGAGAGGCTAAAGCCTGTGTTTTAGGTGTTGATGATAAAGTTGAATGCTGGATTGAGGATGTTAAACTTTTACATTATCTGCAGCTGTTTGCTCAATTAATTAAAATGAATCCAAAATTAAATAAGTCGCTTAAGCTATGCATGACAGGCAAAGCCGAGCCCATGAAATTGTTTTTTAATCGACAGCTTGGGATCGACTATTCTGAAGCTAACCTTCCCGAGATATACAGAAGAGCCTTTGAGATGCATGATATAGCGCCAAGTAAAAAAAGTATCATCAAACCTGTATTGAATCATTCTCAATTAGGGGTTACATTCAACTATGTTCCTCAATCCAGGACCGGTGCAGATAGATTATTTGTCAACTTTTCTGTGATGCATAATTTTAAAGCTCTTGAGCCTATCAAGGATGCTTTGCCTCAGGTATATTCGGAAATCAACAAGAGTGCTTCAATAACTGAAGTAGGCAAATTCTATTTGCTCGATTCTTTCAGAGGATACAAAGATGATTCATGATTATCAAGAGAATGACTATGCCTGGATACAGGAACTGATGCAGTATCCTCACACCTTAGGTAATCAGCTGGATTTTTTTGAAGATACGTCCCAGATCCAAGTTCCGGAAGATCCCATAGAGCAAGTTGTTTTCCAGGATAAAGCCAAAGCTGCCATCAGGAAGATCGCGCAGAACAAGGGGCACATCCTGATGGTGGGCAGGCCGGGGACCGGCAAGTCAATGCTTGCTAATATGTTTAATGCGGTTCTTGACAAGTCCCTGGGGGATTATTTGAGGCCGAAAGAAGCAATTGTAGCCTATCCGGGGAAGGATAAAAACAACATACGAATTGCCTATGAAGATCCTGAAAAGATCGAGGACCGCATCCAGGAACTCAATTGCGCGATAGAATCTGCTGAAAACAGTGTCGACAAATTCAGTCTTGCAGATCAGATAAATTCGGTAAGGAAAGTAAGAAATGGCCTGCTCCTGGCAACAGGTGTCAGTGTGATTGCGGGCTTTTTCTTCCCTGCAGCATTTATTGCCACTGGACTTACCGGTATCGGTTCAATCTTCATGTACATGCAGGAGAATAATCACAAGGTCCAGGAGAAAATACAAAGAGAGTCCCTTGCCGTTAAAAAGAACGCCGTCAAACATCTATTTGATATGGTTCCGGAAGTTCTTTATGACCCCGCCAAGGATAAGGAATTGATGGCCAGGGTATCTGAACCTGATTCCAGGAATATGAAAGGGGGATTCAGGCATGATCCGTATCAGTCCGGCAATCTTCATACGCCTCCCCATAAGCGGGCGTATTTAGGCGCCCATGCCAAATCTCCGATTATCTACATTGATGAGCTAAAAACGCTGGTCAAGGTGGGCTACATGTCGGACCTTTTAGAGATAATGCAGAACAAGAAGTTTATTCTTGAAGGCGGCAGGAATTCAGGGAGCGGTGCGGCAGACCGATCAGAAAATCATTTGAAGGCCGATAATATTATCGTGGCATGTTGCAACCACGATACTTTGAGATTTCTCCAGCAGGAAGGAGACGGCGCTTTTCTTAGCAGAATAGAGGATAAAGGAGAAATTATCCAACTGGAAAGTGCGGTCCCGGAATCACCTGAGAATATCATACAGGTTGCTCAGTATGTTAAGCAGGAGATACTTAATCTTGGCAGAGAATTCCAGGACGTCTGGCAAGAGGTTATAGAAAATGAAGGTTATGAGGGTGTTAGGAAAAGAAGCGAACACATATTCGGCAAACCTCTCCCTGACGGTTATAAGCTGCAGGAACGAGATTTTTCCAGCGGCGCTGTTTTGGAAATCATTAAAGAACTTCGATGTCGCAGCTCAGACAGAAAATTGAGCAGTATGTTAAGACCGATAAACGGTATCATCAAGACGGCTGAGTTTGAGGCCATTATCGACAATTCACAACTCGTCCGATCGGAACATGTCAGACGCGCTCTGGGCAAGCATACAAGTCTTGAAGGAACTCTTTCCAAAGAGTTTGTTAAGCATAAGAAAGATCTAAAGAAATATATCGGCGCCTTGACCGACTCCATCGGCTACGTCGTCGGTCTGGCGGTATTTCATTCACAATCGAGCGGCCAGATGTTCGGCTTACCCCTGCCGATTCATTGTCAAATTACTGCCGGAGGAGCAGATTCAGTTACTGCGCCCGGTAAGATCGGCGATATTGCCAGAGCTGCCGCGCAAAATGTAAGAGCATCAATCAAACATGTATTAAAGAAGATCAAGGCACCTTATGTGGGTTATGAGATGCATGTTGAATATATTCAGGCGCATGACGGCGTAGAAGGTGATAGCGCTTCCATTGCAATGGATATTGCCCTGATTTCTGATTATGTTAAGCAGCCGGTCAATCAGAAATACGGAGTTACCGGATCCTTAACGGGTGATATTATCCTTGCAGTCGGCGGGGTTACCGAAAAACTCAGATCCATCATGGATCCTGCTGTCGGCATGGAGGGTGCCTGCGTTCCCTGGCAGAACAAGCATGACATTGAACCTTTGCTGATAAACGCAGAATATGAATATATACAAAAAGATGAAGTCCCTGGAATCAGAATTTACAGAAGTAAAGACCACAAAGACCCTTTTGACATATACTTTTGTAAGACAAAATATAATGCTTATAAGATCTTAATGGGTCTGGATAAAGACGAAGTTGAAAATCGAATGGCCCAGAGAAGCCGGAAAGATTTA
>JABMQM010000573.1 GCA_013203195.1 Desulfobacteraceae bacterium
AAACCGGAAAGAATAGCCACAAAGGCACCAAGACACAAAGAATAACTGTTTATTATAATTTAACTTCGTGTCTTGGTGTCTTAGTGGCGAAAATATTTGCAAAAAAAAGAAAGCACCGGCCTGAGGAAATCTTAACGTTGAAGAATTCAAAATTAATCGACAACTACAACCGCAAACTTAACTATTTGCGCATTTCTATTACCGACCGCTGCAATCTAAAATGCATGTACTGCGTCCCTCCTGGTAGTATTCCAAAGATTCCCCACAAAGAGATATTAAGATATGAAGAAATTCTAAGAATTGTCCGGGTCGGCGTAAACTTAGGTGTTTCTAAAGTTCGGATCACCGGAGGAGAACCGCTTTTTAGAAAAGGAGTGTACGATTTTCTGGAGCAGCTGACTCAAATTGAGGAGCTTCTGGATGTGTCGCTGACGACCAACGGTGTTCTTTTAAAAGACAACATCTACAAAATAAAATCCGCGGGCATCAAAAGAATCAATATCAGCCTGGATACCTTAAACCCAAAAAAGTTTCAAAAAATTACCGGCTACGATTGCTTTGATCAGATCTGGGAAGGTATAGAACTGGCGCAGCAACTCGGTTTTGATCCCATCAAACTTAATGTGGTCCCCCTGCCGGGAGTTAACGATGATGAATTAACAGACTTCGCCCGGCTGTCATGCACGCACCCTTTTCACATCCGGTTTATCGAATATATGCCCATGGGAAACATACAGATGCAAACCGGACGGCGCCTGCTTGCCCCTGAAATAAAAAGGCGCATCAGCACCCTTGGAGAGTTGATCCCGGTCGAAAAAAACACAACCGACGGCCCGGCCGAACGGTTTAAGTTTGAAACGGCCCCTGGAGAAATCGGATTTATCCGGCCGATCAGCCGGCATTTTTGCAATGCATGTAACCGCTTAAGGTTAACAGCCAGCGGACAACTCAGGCTGTGCCTCTTATCGGATCGTCAGGAAGATCTGAAAGCAGCGCTTAGAAAAGGGTGTTCTGACAGCCAGCTGGCAGAAATCTTTGTTCAGGCCGTCCGCCGCAAGCCGTCCGAACACAATCTGGAGGCCGGTCATCCCAACAAAGTTTCAGGACAGATGTGCGCCATCGGCGGCTAACCCGGATTTGGGGTCAAAAAAAAGCCTGGGCCGTATCAGTGGGAGGCTACATTTTCTCGCACAGATCATCAGTATACGGCCCAGGCTTTTGAGACTACTTTAATCTAAAAATGGTTCAGTCTGTTTTTTGAGATTGCTACCAGCATTTTAACAACGAATCAAGTCTTTTTTTCAAAAAATCTACTTTTTTTCTCCCCTAATCCGAACTTCATCTCCAATTGAGCGTTATTGCGCAATTGAGCGATAATGTTCAATTGAGTTTCATGATCTGCTTTTGCGTCTTTCTTTTAAGGTATAAATTATAAAAACCTACCAGAATTCCCTCCGGCAGAAATATGAGCACAAGACAAAGAAACAGTCCATACGCGATGGTATGGTATTGCTTGGCAACGTGAAGTGCTTCGGAAATAACAGTGAGGATCCCGGCCCCGAAAAGAGAACCCCATAAACTTCCCATTCCGCCGACGATAACCATGGTCACCACCTGGATGGAGTAATAGAAATCATATGTGCTCGGGCTGATAAAAGTGATATAATGGGCGTACAGGCTTCCCGCAATGGATGCAAACACGGCACTTAAGACAAAAACCTTGACCTTGTAGCCGGCAGTATTCACGCCCAGAGAGGCGGCCGCCGTTTCACTGCCGTGGATGGCGCGCAGGGCCCTGCCCACCCTGGAGTTGAGGAGATTTCTGGCAGCCATCATACAGGAAAAAACAAAAAACCAGATGAGATAAAAATTTTTTAAATCCGTGTCGAAGGTCAGGCCTCCGATGGCCAGCGGGGGGATCCCCATCAAACCATCGTGCCCGCCGGTGAACTGCTCCAATTCCCCCATAAGAATATTGACAATAATCCCGAATCCCAGAGTTGCCATAACGAGATAGTGTCCCCGGAGCTTTAAAGAGGGGTATCCGATCAAAAAAGCGATAACGCCCGTAACCAACATGCCTGCCAGCATGGCGGGCCAAAGGGAAAACCCGTAGTTGACGGTCAGGATGCCTGAAAAGTAAGATCCCAGCCCGTAAAATGCCGCATGACCCAGTGAAATCTGCCCGGCGAATCCGATCAGAAGATTCAGCCCGATCACCACAATCGTGTTGATGCCGATGACATTAAGTACAATGTAATAGTATCTGCTTTCTACAAAAAAAGGCAGGATGATGATGAAAAAAGCCAGAGCAGCGAAACCGAAAATGT
>JABMQM010000574.1 GCA_013203195.1 Desulfobacteraceae bacterium
AATCCTTAAACGATATCAGTGACGAAACACTCATGACCCCGCTGATGGAGGCTTATTACGTGCCTGAACAGCTAACACGCGAGTATCGAACGCGCATGGGCGATTGGCTGCGCAGTTATATGAGACGTGTGTGCAAGGAGAATACATCTCATGCAACACGACGCCGGCGCATGAACGCTGTTAACCCCCAATACGTGCTGCGAAACTACCTGGCCCAACTGGCCATCGACAAGGCTGAACAAGGTGATTTTTCGCTGATCGACGAATTGCTTGAGTTACTGCGCCACCCCTACGACGAACAACCCGACAAGGAAGACTTTGCTAAAAAACGCCCTGATTGGGCCCGTAACCGGGCCGGCTGTTCCATGCTGTCATGCAGCTCTTGATCTGGTGGACGTACAGGATGTATGGGACAGCGGAAGGGACATAAAACTATAAATCTATAATCCGGTCATTCATTTTTTTAAATGATTGCGGCTTTCCGGACTGCGATCGTTCTTTTCGATTAATTCCACTCGCACCAATAAAAAAGATTGATTAATTTAAAAACAAACGATATTGGACATCCATATTAAAAATAATCCGGCGGATATCGCAATATCCCTTGGCCACATCTCCGGATTCAATACCGAAAACGAAACAAAGCCGTCCGGCAAACGCGCCGAGACGGCTTTTTGTGTATTTTAAGCGACATAACCGGCCACGATTTAACCCGGCCTTCATCAGGAAAGCATTTATGAATTTTTCTTCTTTTGGATTAAAACATGAAATCATCCGGGCCCTTGACCAACTCGGATTTGAACATGCCACCCAGATTCAGGTAAAAGCCATCCCCTGCATGCTAACAGGCGACACCGATGTCATCGGCCTGGCCCAGACCGGCACGGGGAAAACCGCCGCCTACGGCCTGCCCCTGATCCAGCTGGTTGATTTTGAATCAAAAACCCCCCAGGGGCTGATCCTCTGCCCCACGCGGGAACTCTGCCTTCAAATCACCGGCGACCTGAAACTGTTTGCCCGACACATCCCGAACGCACGTATTGCCGCCGTCTACGGCGGGGCCGATATTCGGGACCAGATCACCCTGATAAAAAAAGGTGCTCAGATCATCGTGGCCACACCCGGCCGACTGTTGGATCTGATCAACCGCAAGGCCGTCAAATTGGGAAAGGTGGCCTATGCGGTCCTGGATGAAGCCGATGAAATGCTCAACATGGGGTTTCAGGAAGATATCGACAACATTCTGGAACGGACCCCCGCTGACAAGCGCACCTGGCTTTTTTCAGCCACCATGCCGGCTGCCGCAGCGAAAATCGCCGACACCTATATGACCCGTCCTGTAACCATCACCGCCGGCGCGCCCAACACAGCCGCTGAAAACATCTCTCACGCCTGTTATGTCGTCAAACAAAAAGATCGGTACGCGGCCCTCAAGCGGATGATCGACTATATCCCCGATATCTTCGGCCTCATTTTCTGCCGCACGCGCATAGAAACCCAGACGGTGGCCGACAAACTGATGAAAGACGGTTACAATGCCGAACCGCTGCACGGCGACCTGTCCCAGATGCAACGGAACCAGGTGATGAAAAAATTCAGGGAACGGACCCTCCAGCTGCTGGTGGCCACCGATGTGGCCGCACGGGGTCTGGATGTGGATGACATCACCCACGTCATCAATTACAATCTCCCCGATGAACCGGAACGTTACACCCATCGGTGCGGTCGAACGGCCCGGATGGGTAAATCAGGCGTATCCATCGTCTTGGTAAACACCCGGGAAGTCCGACGGATCAAAGAACTGGAATCTATAAGCGGCATTCGGTTCGAGTATAAAAAAATCCCCGGCGGCCGCGCCGTTTGCGAGAAGCAGCTTTACGCAATGGTGGAACGACTGGTCTCCACCCAGGTCAACAAAAAAGAAATCGATCATTACCTTCCCCCGGTGTTTGAAACCCTTTCCGCTCTCAGCAAGGAAGAATTAATCCGTCGATTCGTCTCAGCCGAGTTCAACCGCTTTCTCGATTACTACCGCGGAGCCGCAGATATAAACGTAAATGGCAAAAAACGCCCAACAAAGGCGGATAAAGCCGAACACCGCCTGGCAGGCAATACCCAGCGATTTTTCATGAATGTCGGCCGCCTGGACAAACTCAAAGAAGGCGCCATCGTCCGCCTGGTCTGCGACAAATCGGGCATATCATCCAAAAAACTCGGCCGGATCGAACTCAAAAGAGAGTTTTCATTCTTTGATGTTGAAAAAAGCGTGGCAAAAAAAGTCCTCAAATCCCTTAAAGGCGTGACATTGGACGGCAGAAAAATCCGCGCCAACTTCGCCGAAAAAGAGAATAAAACGAGAAAAAGAGACTGTGTACGTTCTTAACATATTGGAATGAGGGATGCCCCTAGGGTTCGCGGTAATACGCCAGGCGCTTGGCATGCGGCTCGAATACATTTAAAAGCTGTGATCTTTCTTCTGCAGACAGCGGTTTGAAATTACGTCCGGTGTCCGCCAGCGTATCAACTTCCTCGGCGGATGAACACCCCACAATGGCTACGGTAATGTCGTGGGATAATGCATACCTGATCAGCAGTTCCGGGGTTAGCCCGGATTGCAAATGAATGTAATGCCCGGCCCCCATAATTTTCATTCCGATGATCGCCATGCCCTTGGCCCGGGCCGTCGGCATCGTGGTTGTCAAAAAACCGCCCAAAACACCTTCGACGGGGTTGACGGGCATCATCACCGCATCCACGGGCCACTGCTCTACGGCCCGGGTCAGGATTGCGGGGTCATGGTGGCCGGTAACGCCGATATGACGGACTTTTCCGGCTGATTTGGCGTCAACGAATGCTTCCAAAGCGCCTCCGGGACCCGCAATCACCTTAAGATCATCGTCTGTGCGGACATCGTGGATTTGCCACAGATCGAGATAATCGGTCCCCAACCGCTCGAAGGTCTCTGCAAGGTCTGCCAGGGCACCGTCTTTATCCCGCCGGGCTGATTTGCTGGCCTGAAAAATACCGGAGCGTGTCTTTGGATGTTCGCGCCACAAGGATCCGTAGTAGACCTCGCTGTCGGCATACACCCGGGCGCAGTCAAAATAGGTGATGCCCTGTTTGACGGCCGTTTTAATCACCTCGCGGGCCCGGGCGTCTCTTTTGTGGGTTCGCAGAATGCCTTCACCGCCAAGCCCGACCATTGTAACCGGCGGCCCGGACGTCGTAAAATTTTTGGTTGCAATAACGTTAGCGCTCATAGATGCTTCCTTTAAATACGGCTTGCATGTCCAGGTCCTTAAAACCAGGTGAGGATGATCCGGCTGTATCTGTAAAAGTAATAAACTATTAGGATTAAGGGGTCAAGTTTGCTCTTGACTCATTTGGTTTTATTTCGAGAGGTTTTGCGGGACATCCATTTAGAGAGTTGTTTTTGATTTACCGCCCAGTTTGTGATATGTACACCGAAAATTATGACAAGGAATGTACATTGATGGTTTCAGAAAAAACATTCTCAAAGGGCAAATCATGAGGCGCAACTTTCTTACGGTTTTCATGCAGTTTTAGGTATCACTATTGCATCTAAGCCATGATGTCCATGCAGGCTCGTTCATGGAAGGTTAAATATTTGGGATCATCTCCCGATTAGTTGTAGTTAATTAGGATAAAATAAGTGGGGCATCTCCAATTGAGTAGGTGTAATCCCAAAGGGTACAAGGGGTCAAGGATTCAAGGGTTTGTTTTCTAAAGACTTTATATGCGTTTTTAACATTCTTTCGATTTCTGCTATGTCTTTTTGAGTGTACCCCATTCACCTTTTTCAATTATTACTCCGGCAACAATTTATGACAAAGCCGTCAT
>JABMQM010000575.1 GCA_013203195.1 Desulfobacteraceae bacterium
CGGGCAACTTTTCAATAAGTTCTGGTCAGCGGCCGGCAACCGGTAATAAAATATGAAAACGTCTGAAACTCACTAATGCGTTCAAACAGTCAGCCATTTTCATATTTCATTACCGGTTGCCTCCATTTATTGAGAAGATACAATTTTAGATTTTAAGTATTTGTTAAAACTGCAATTTATGCTCACCTAAAACCTAAATCTTAAAACCTAAAACGTGATGAATTCGATTTTTTCCGAATTCATCAATTATGATAGAAGACGTCTTTACTGTTTGATATGAAAATGTTAGATACAAGTCAATCGATTTCTTAGATGATGAGAAATCCGGGTTAGACATTCTTGCTATTTGTATCAGGTTGTGGCATGAGAATCACAGTTTATAGATGGACACGTGACTTCTCAATAGGTTAGGGTTCAGAGAATCGTCGGGCTTCATGGTTTTTAAAGCTCCCTGCAGTCCGCCTCAGGCGGACAGGGAATGTTCTGCCTTGCGGCAGTGCTTCGCGCGACGGTAAGGAATTCTGCTAATTTAATATTCGCTCGAATTCCCCGCAGCAAGCTGCGGGGAATGCACTCGCTGTTGCAGTACAACAATAGAAGGCTAAGCTGTTTTCGCATAGCTACGCCGTGCCAGGGTAAAAAGGTTTATATACAACCCGCCTGAGGTGGACAAGCGCAGTAGATGGGACTTTTTACGACGCCATCAAAAGTTTGGTAGCAATTAATTGTGTTACTATAAGCAAAGCAAAAATCAGGCCAAATGCTCAATAAAAATTTATCGGTAAATATCCTGCATAGTTATCTTGCCAACTTATTTTTACGCCCAAAATATGTCAAAAATACATGTCAAAAATATGACTTTAATTTCACATTGTGTCATTTTTTACTCATTTTTGGGTAATATAAGAGTAGGAAGCAATAAGATAATCAAGATAAAATTGGTAGGCTTTAGAAAATAACCAGCCAAGCATTGAGCAAGCCAATTCGCATTTGGGGTCGGGCCACGGTAACCGACTATAATAACAGCAAAAGAAGCTTAAAATAGACCCTAAAATTGTCTTAAACGACTCTTTTTGGCCCCCATTTCTCAATAACTTTAAACGTTTTTATTTGGTGATAACTTCATGTTCTAATAGTAAGAAAAGTTGATATCAGCATCCCGGAGAGCGCCGTGCCATTTTCCACACAAAGTTAGGTATAGATCTTGCTTCATTGTATTTTTAGAAACTTTGATGTCATTTCAGGTAAAGCATAGAAAGGGTAAAAAATGGAAATTTATGTGGCTAGACAGCCGATTTTCAATAAAAACAAAAAAATCTATGGATATGAGCTCCTTTTCAGGAACAGTATGTCCAACTTTTTCCCGGATATAGACGGTAACACGGCCACTTCAAAGCTCCTCTCCAATAGCTTTTTTTCGATTGGTATTGATAAGATCATAGGAAAACACATGGCCTTCATCAATTTTACTCAGGACCTGTTGCTCCATCGCTTACCGCTCTTGTTCCCCCATGATAAGGTCGTAGTTGAAATAATAGAAGATGTGAAGCCCCAGGAAGATGTGGTCGAAGCGTGCAGAGAGATCAGTGAAGCAGGATACGCCATTGCTTTGGATGATTTTTTATACACTACCGAGCTTGAGCCGCTGATTGCCCTTGCAAATATCATCAAGTTTGATTTGATGGCAACACCTTTGATGGAGATCGAGGAAATTGTCAAAAAAATGTCAAGAACCGGCGTCAAATTATTGGCAGAGAAGGTGGAAACCTACGATGAATTCAAGCAAGCCCTTAAAATGGGATTCAACTATTTTCAGGGTTACTTTTTCAGTAAGCCGGAAATCCTGAAAGGAAAAGATCTATCCACACCCCAGATGCAACTCCTTGAGATCATGGCTGAGGCCAACAAGAAGGATATTCAATTCGACAAACTGGAGAAAAAAATAGTTCGAGACGTCTCAATATCGTACAAGTTGCTGCGTATGATTAATTCAGCCTATTTCAGAAGGGTCAATGAGATCTCTTCGATCAAGCAGGCCATTGTAATGATCGGAGAGACAGGGATAAGGCGCTTTATATCCCTCATCGCCATGGCGGGTTTGGTCGCCGATAAGCCCGATGAGCTTGTCAGGGCCTCCATCATCCGGGCCAAATTTTGTGAACTCCTTGGGGATGCGAGCGCCGCACGGGTAGACGCTTCCGAACTTTTTACCCTGGGCCTTTTTTCACTCATAGACGCCATGATGGATGAGTCAATGGATGTTATCTTGGCAAAACTTCCCCTTTCAACGAATATCAAGGCCGCTCTCATCAACGGAGAAGGGGTGTTGGGGGATTGTCTCAAGCTTGCCAAATACTATGAAAAAGGCGAATGGAATTACGTCTCAAAGACGGCCGGCACCTTGGGTACGGATGAAAAAAAGCTCCCCGATCATTATATGGAGGCGGTGTGTTGGGCAGACGATATCACCTGTTAATCATACCTGTGATCTCCTTCTGTTTCTTTTTAAGTCCATCTACCCTGGTTTTTAAACCGTCTTAATTCGTATCATCGAATAAACTTTATGGCGAGTATGGACTTGCGGGACAGCCATGTTTTATCCATAGAGGCGCTGTAAAAAATAATTCATCTGTTTGTACCACCAGGGCCAGTCGTGATTCACGTCGTAGCCTTGGAAATCGACCCAGGCCGGAATCGATTTTTCTCTAAAAAGGGCATCCAGGGAGCGTGTGTCGGCAACGGCTTCCTCTTCCCAGGCGCCTTGACCCACGCACACAATGATTTTACTGTGCCGGTAACGATCCAGATACCAGGGATCGCTGATTCCCGCAAGATAGTGAACAGGAGAATTGAAGTAGACGGCCGGTATGTCGGCGGCCGAGAGTCCGAACTCGGTCCGATCCAGACGATAGAAGCCGCTTAAGGCGATGGTGCCTTCGAAAACATCCGGATGCTTGAGGAAAAAATTCACACAGTGATAGGCTCCCATGCTGCAACCGTTGGCCATCACCCGTTCATGCGGTGAGCGGCAGTGATCGCGGATAAACGGGATCACCTCTTGGACCACATAACGGTCAAAGGCTTCGTGCCGCGCATTTCGATCTGCCGGCGAAACGGCGAAATTATACCAGGACTCTGCGTCGATGCTGTCTATGCAAAACATCTTGATCTGGCCTGCATTGATGAACCCTTCAATGGCATTGATCATCCCCATGCCTTCATAATCAAAATAGCGGCCACGGGAGCAGGGAAAAACGATCAACGGTTTTCCCCAGTGCCCGTAAATTTTCAGGGCCATATCCCGATTCAGATTCGGGCTGAACCAGCTGTGTTCTTCAGTGTGCATATTTTAGGTTTCAATTGCATGAATGAAATTAATGATCTCAAAAATATCGTCCAATTTTGCTGATCTGAAAATATAGCCGATATCGCCCAGGGCACTGCTGAACACGCCGGGAACGCTTGCCACCTGAACCATAACGTCACTGTAACGGGTCATGATGTCTGCATGTGCGTGACGATAACGCAGGTTGTTTTTGCGGCTCGCATAGCAGCAGTTATGCTTGCGTGTATAGGAAATTTCCGTGCGCCGGTGCACCAACAGTTCGGCCCATACCCGATAAATATCGATGTCACAGGCATAATTGAACATGTCGGTGGTAAAGCCGCCCGGCGGGCGCATGTTCACTTCCAGCCCCGTATAGGTGTCGGGGGCGGTTTGAAAAAATTCGATATGAAAAAAACGCTCGCTCACCTCGAACGCCTTTATGCACCGACGCCCGAGCGCTTCCAAGGCCGGGGGAATCTCCCGCAAAGAGTAGTAATAGATGTGACGCGCCTCGTTGACCGTTTCCATGATTCCTTGGCTGTACGTATGCGCGGTGCAGAATACCAGGTCGCCGTTGCGGTCGGCCAGTCCGTCAAAAGAATAAATGGTGCCGGAAATGAATTCTTCCAGTATGTATTCCACTGCCGGCTTGCCGGCAAAGAACTTTACCAGATCTTCATCACTGTCCAGGCGATAGGTATCCAGGGCACCCACACCCGCATCCGGTTTGGCCACTACCGGATAGCCTGTCTCGCGGATCAACCCGCGGGCCTCCTCCATAGTCTGCACCACCCGTCCCCGGGGCACCGGTACGCCGGCCCCCCGGAATTTATCCTTCATCCGGGATTTGCGGCGGATATCGTCACTGTTGCGGCCGCGAACACCAAAGATATTGAAATCGTCCCGTATCCGGGCTTCGGTGCTCAACCAGTACTCGTTTAGCGACTCAAACCGATCGATCTTACCGTACTTGTGGGTGAAAAATCCGCAGGCCCGCAGCAACGCATCGTAGTTGTGCATATCATCTATGCGGTAGTACTCTGTAAGAGAATCACGCACTTCAATGGCCAGGTGATCGTACAGCAGATCTCCGATTCCCAGCACGTTGGCCCCGGCCTGTTTCAGCTGCCGGCAGAAACGGTGGTAATGGGTCGGAAAGTGAGGTGAGAGATATACGATATTCATGATTTTATTTCTTCTTTTTATTCTCGGTTCTAATATTTTAAAAACATTCCTAAATCCTACTATATTAAAAAGGCGGCCAAAAAGAAAGATAAAACCCGGCGCTGACCAAGCTATCTGTTTGTATTTATTTCTGGTTGCACGTTACGGGTTGCGCGTTCCGAGGTGCGGGTTCCGGGTTGCTGGATGCTGGTTTCTGGATACTGGTTTGTTTCCCCGCTTTCAGCGGGATTTCCGCTATGCTCCAACACGCCAAGACGCCAAGCATTTATCAGCAG
>JABMQM010000576.1 GCA_013203195.1 Desulfobacteraceae bacterium
ACTTTAGATCACTTTAGGCACTTTAAACTTAAACACCGCACAGGTCTTTTCAGGTCAATGTCTCGAATAGGGGCAAAGGACTTTTAATGAGGTATCCATCATGGACCACTGCATCACCAGAAGAGAATCCCTCAAAAAGCTGCTGAAAATATCCGGTGGCCTGGCGTTCACCGGCAGTGTGACTTGGCCTTTGCATACATCCATATCCGCATGGGCCAAACCGGCAAATGCAAAATTTATTGTAGAGGGTTTGGGTCAAAAAGACGGCTATTCTGTTAAAGACTTAACCCGCAAGGTTTTCGAGGCTGCCGGCGGCATGCAGCATTTTGTTTCCAAGCAGGATGTTGTGGTAATTAAGCCGAATATTTCCTGGGCCAGAGCTCCCCGGCTGGCGGCAACCACTAACCCCGAAGTCCTGGAAGCGGTCATCGAGCTTTGCCAGGAAGCCGGCGCCAAAAAGGTCAGAATCGCTGATCATACTATCCACGATGCCCGACGCTGTTTTGCCATCACCGGCGCCGGGGCAGTGGCCAAAAAAACCGGGGCAGACCTGATTTTTCCGCGCTCTTCTCTGATGCGGGAGATGAAATTACAGGGACATCGTCTGGATGTCTGGCCGGTTTTTGTTCCGCTGGTAGAGGCCGACAAGATTATCAATCTGCCGGTGGCCAAGGTGCATGTTTTGAGCGATCTGACCCTGGGAATGAAGAACTGGATCGGCGCTGTCGGGGGGCGCCGCAGCGCGCTCCATCAGGATATCCATCAGACGATTGTGGACCTGGCCCAATTTTTCAAACCCGCCGTCACCCTTATCGATGCCACCCGGATTATGGTTGCCAACGGCCCCTCCGGCGGCAGCACCACGGACGTGTCGGCTGCCAATCGCCTGATTTTAAGCAATGATCCGGTGGCCGCTGATGCCAGAGCCGCCGGTCTTTTCGGGCTTAATCCCGAAGATATCGGCTTTATCCGTCTCGGGCAAAAATGGGGACTCGGAACTTACGAGTATCAGAAACTCAACCGGCAGCAGGTGGTGATTTGAAAGCAACGCAACTGGTCTGGATAAGACGGATAAGCCAGACTCTATTTTTGCTGTTCTTCTTGTTTTTACTGGTGGAAAGCCGCCTGCCCCAGGATATCTATCTCGATTATTCCGTAGCGCTTACGGCCGAACAGGAGATCGAGCTGGCATACCCTGTCACCTTTTTCTTTGAACTCGACCCCCTTGTCGCGCTCACTGCGCTCCTTTCAGGCCAAACATTGATCAAAGGCTTCGGATGGGCGCTCGGTGTACTCTGTGTGACTTTCTTTTTTGGCCGGGTATTCTGCGGTTTTATCTGTCCCTTCGGCACCATTCATCACCTGATCGGCACTATCAAGCCCGCCCTTAAAGGGCACCGGATGGTTGAAGCCAATATCAAAAAGCCAGACCAGAGGTTCAAGTATTTTCTGCTGATCACGCTGCTGCTGGCCGCCCTTTTGGGGCTGAATTTCAGCGGTCTGCTGGACCCCATCTCTTTTCTTTTCCGCTCCCTGGCATTGGCTGTTTTTCCTGGTTTGGGGATCGGTATTAAAGAACTTTTTGACCTAATGGCTCAAAGCGATCTTAAAGCCTTAAATTTTTTCAGCTACGGTGCCGAGATCGTTGTGTCCCCGATTTTCGGTTACGGCTATAAATCCTACCAGAGCGGGTGGTTGATCGGCGGGCTTTTTCTTTTAATCATCTTGATCAATCGGATCAGACCGCGCTTCTGGTGCCGCACGCTTTGTCCGCTGGGCGCCCTTTTAGGGGTCTTTGCCAGGTATAGTTTTTTGCGGCTGGAGAAGGATGTCGAAAAATGCACGGACTGTAAATTATGTCTCAAAAACTGCCAGGGCGCGGCCACCCCGATTCCCGGGGAGCAGTGGGAAACCTCTGAATGCCTGTTCTGCTTTAACTGCTTTAACGCCTGCCCTGAAGATGCAATTTCTTTTGAATTCAGATGGCCCCTGGTCAAAAATAAAGCGCCGGATATGGGACGCCGGGCCGTACTGGGCGGTTTGACGGCCGGCGTTGCTTTGCCTTTTCTGGGAAGGCTTGACGGTCAGATCTTCAAAGTATCGGATCCGCGCCTGATCAGGCCGCCGGGTTCGATACCGGAAAATGATTTTTTGACACTCTGCCAGCGGTGCGGACTCTGTATGAAGGCCTGTCCCACCAACGTCATCAACCCTGCCCTGACAGAGGCCGGTATGGCAGGCTTTTGGACACCGAGCCTCATCATGATTCAGGGCTACTGCGAGTATACCTGCACCCTTTGCGGCAGCGTTTGCCCCACGAAGGCCATCCGCAGGATTTCAGTTAAAGAAAAAATCGAGGCTCCGGTAAGGATCGGGTCCGCCTATATTGTCCGCGGACGATGTCTACCCTGGTCCGGCAACGGGCCTTGCATCGTCTGTGAGGAACACTGCCCCACATCGCCTAAGGCCATACGCCTTTATGAAGGCTGGATGCCCGGGCCTGATGGAAAGTATATTGATGTAAAGCTGCCTTATGTTAATCTCAAAGAATGTGTCGGCTGCGGTATCTGTGAATATAAATGCCCTGTCAAAGGAAGACCGGCCATAAGGGTCATCGCCGCCGGTGAATCTCGATCCAAGAGAAATCAGATATTGCTCTAATACGCAATAAATTGGGGATCTCTCAGATTTCTAATGAACAGCTGATAACTTTTTAATCACGAAAGCACGAAATATTAAAAGCACGAAATAATAGATTATACTTTTCGTGTCTTCGTGCTTTCGTGATAAGATTAGAGTTTAAATTCCATTATTTCAGGACGAGGTATTATATGTTGAGAATATGGTTGCTTTTTTGCCTGCTTTTGGGGGCGGCAGCCCCTGCTTTGGGTAACCCACTCAATACCCTTGAGCCTTCAGACTTTCCTTCGCTGATCTCAGGTGCCAGGATCGACGTCCCTTTATATTTTTGCGATGAACCGGTTCCCCTCGAGAATCAGAAAGTTCGTGAACGGCTGGAAAAGGAACTTTTGCTGATGCTGTGGAATCGTCCCCAGGTGATTCTCTGGATGAAGCGCTCCAGTCGATACTTGCCGCATATAGAAAATATTCTGCAACAAAGACAGATGCCCGCAGATCTAAAATTCATCGCCATTATCGAGAGCGACTTAAGACCGCATGTTGGATCCTCCAAGGGGGCCCTTGGTTTCTGGCAGTTTATGGAAGCGACCGGCAAAAAATACGGCTTGAAGATCAACGCGGACCTGGACCAGCGCAGGAATGTTTTTGTATCCACCCGGGCGGCGGCTGACTACTTTCAAGATCTTTATGCCATACTGGGATCATGGACCCTGTCGGCGGCAGCCTTCAATATGGGTGAAGAAGGTCTCCAGGCGGAAATTATGGCTCAAAAAATTGATAACTTCTACGATCTATATCTGTCTTTGGAAACCCAGCGGTATGTTTTAAGAGCTGTGGCTGCCAAACTGATTTTATCAAGCCCTGAAAAATACGGGTTCCGGCTTCAAAAAGAGGATTTGTATCCGCTTTTGGAATTTGACCGCATTAAACTGGAGGTTACCTTCAGAACACCTATCTATCTCATCGCTCAAGCGGCCAAAACATCTTTCAAAACTATCAAGGATTTAAACCCTGAAATCAGGGGGCATCACGTAGCCCCCGGCAACCATTCGATTCTGATACCCAAAGACAGGTCTGAAGGTTTTCACGTTCGCTACCAAGAGCTTGCGGATCAATGGCAGGCAAAGAATGCGCAGCATATTTATGTGGTCAAAAAGGGAGACAATCTTTCTATAATTGCCGATCGCTTCAATGTCCCTCTGCTGGCTTTGGCCATCTGGAATCAACTCAACCTGAACAAACCGATCTATCCGGGACAGCGGCTGACCATTTATCCGGGCAAAACGACACCTGCGAAAGGATTGAAAACTAAAAAATAAGTTGTTTCCAGATTTATAATCTTTGATTCTTGGCTTCACCTTCCTCTCCCCATCGCCAAATTCTACTATCTTCCCATCATATAACGGTTTCCATAAGTATGTTCCGATTGAATCATTTTTAGTAAGCCTCCGGCTGAAAAGGAACGTTATTTTAAGAATAGCTATAAAATGCAAAGACTTACCGCAACCCAAAATAAAAAATCCCCTGGAGCCTTTCAACTCCAGGGGAGGATTAGATGAAAGCCCTTAGAGTAGATTAGGCTCCAGGGGCGCTCAATAGATATAATTAAGATTTTGCCGTGGCATGTCAAGCGGTTTTAAAAACTCCAGGATTCTTTACTTGGTAAAATCGCCGGACAGCCTGGTGAATTTACCGGAAATAGCCTGTCAAATAAATAGTAATAAACGGCCTATCATTTTAACTCTCTGTTTTTAATATTTTTTTAGCACATAGACTGTTTTGGCATACTCATTGCAAAACTAATTGCAGAACTATTTTATAATCAGTGGGCTACAATAATTTAGGTTCATCCGACTAAAGCGTACTTTTTCAAAGTCATCGGTTGTAAATAAAGAATTTCGAGTGGTTGAAACAAGGGTTCAAGGATTCAAGGGGAGATCGCAGGGTGACAGACGGCAATATATTTACCGAAACAGACCGGCGCATTTACCAAGATAGAAGAAATGGAATAGAGCGAAGGAAGCACAAGCGATTTCAGGTCAAGGACTTTACTTTTGTCAAATTTAAGTCTGAATCTGATGAAGATGTCGGGCAACTCCTTGACATAAGTAAAGAAGGGCTTTCATTGCGTTATTTTGTGAATGCCGAAAAACCAAAAAATTTTTATAAATTGGATATATTTTTATCCGGCGGCGATTTTATTATTGCCGGGATTCCGTTCAGGACCATTTCAAATACGGAACTGAATGATGGATTACGATTTAGCCCGACAATTTTTAGACGATCTAGTGTGCAGTTTGGGCATTTGACACCCAACCAAATATCCAAACTGGATTATTTCTTTTCACAACACAAACTAAAAGATTCCCTGAAGCCTTTCAACTCCAGAAGAGGATTAGATGCAGACCCTGACAGTGGATTAGTCTCCAGCGGGGGTTAAATAAGTATGAATAGGACTCTAATCGAGCGAAACGCTCGATGTCCGTTATTCGTTGTCTGTTGTCCGTAGCTAATTTAACCCTAATCGAGCCAAAACTCGATCAGGTGTCTGTGGTCAGTTGTCCGTATTCAGCGGTTTTACAGGTTCTTTGGGCCTCTTTTTGTGTTTCACCTGTAGTTGAACTGCACAGCGAGCGCATTCCCCATCCGCCTCCGGTGGACTGCGGGGAATGCGAGCGAATAAAAAAATTAACAGAATTCAT
>JABMQM010000577.1 GCA_013203195.1 Desulfobacteraceae bacterium
ACGGGCTAACGGGCAAAACCTTTTTTAACTTTAGCTCACTTCAAACTTGAGGCACTTTTAAGGTTTTCGGCAGAGCCAATGATCTCTGACCTATTCCAAAGGACAAATTTTTTATGGTTAAATATATGAACCGTCTGATTGCCGCGATTGAGTTTTTGACGATTCTGCCTCTGGGCAAGACCAAAACATACGACCCCAAAGGTATGATTCCATACTTTCCGATTGTAGGCATCATTTTGGGAGCGATGGTTTCTGCTTTTGATCAGGTAGCGATTCGATTGTGGAGTCCGCCGATTGCATCCGTTTTAGACGTTATGTTGTTAGTTGTCCTCACTGCCGCACTGCATCTGGACGGTTTGGGCGACACAGCCGACGGCCTTCTGGGACACCGCAGCAGAGAAAAAGCTCTGACAATCATGAAAGACAGCCGCATCGGTGTCATGGGACTTGCAGCCATCTTAGGCGGATTGTCCCTGAAATGGGCCGGTATAGCGAGTTTGGATGCCCACCGCAGCCTTTTGCTCATTATTATACCGGCCTATGCCCGCGGCAGTATGCTCTTCGGAATACGGTTTTTGGAATATGGAAGGCCTGGCGGCGGAACCGGGCATGACTTTTTTAACGATCCGATCAATACGGGTGCTTTTCTGGGCCTGCTTGTACCAATTGGGCTTTCATATTTTCTGGGATGGCAAGGGGTCTGGTTAAACTTTAATTTCGCGGCCATAACGATAGCACTCCTTTATTACTACAAAAAACGGATGGGATGTATCACTGGCGACATGCTGGGAGCTATGGCTGAGATAACTGAAGCACTACTCTTTTTACTTGTTTCCATTAGAGGGTTTTAATGCTGAACGGTCACGGTGGAAATATCTATGCATTGGCACAGAGGTTGGAGTGTGCTCCGTCTGATATCATTGATATGAGCAGCAATGTTAATCCGCTGGATCCCCTGCCCGGCCTGGTTGAATTTATTGTTGACAATATCAGCTCGATTACCGCTCTGCCTCAAGTAGACGCCAAATCATCAGCTCAGGCGTTTGCCGACCGCTACAACATCAATCCTGAACATGTCATTGCCGGCAATGGAACCACCCAGTTCATCTATGCTATCCCTCAAGCGCTCGAGACTAAAAGGGCGCTGATTCTTGGCCCCACCTATGCCGATTACGCTGATGCCTGCGGCATGCACAATGTCCGTTACGATTATATGATGGCAGAGGAGTCTTTTGATTTCAAGCTGGATGTGGATGCGGTTATTGAACAAATTAAAGATCATGATACGGTTTTTATCTGCAACCCCAACAACCCCACCGGCGCTTTAATGTTGAAAGCGGATCTTGAACGGCTTTGCCGCTTTCATCCGGACACACATTTTGTCATCGATGAATCCTATCTGCCGTTTGTATATGATTCCGACCAGTTGAGTATGTTGCCCCGCAGGCTTCCCAACGTATTGGTTTTGAACTCCATGTCCAAAATATTCAGAATTCCCGGTTTGAGAATCGGTTTTTTGATAGCGTCCGGACAAAACATTGAAAAATTCAGACCTTTTCAGCTGCCATGGAATGTAAACAGTGTGGCTCAGACAGCTGTTGATTATCTGATGAAGCATACGGAAGAAACAGATGCTTTTATTGATAAAACCGTACTGTTGCTTGAAGACCAAAGAAAATTTATGGCCGATATTTTTAAAGATGCAGACCACATCAAACTTTTCCCCAGCAAAACTTCCTTTTTGCTGGCAAAGCTTGATGAAAAAATTACAGCGGATATGCTCTGTGACCATTTGGCTGTGGACAGAATACTTATCAGAAACTGTGCGAATTTCTGGGGTCTTTCGGAGCATTTTATCCGCATCTCACTGAAAACAAAAGATATTAACCGTATGCTGGCTGATAAAATTATAAACTTTTTGCACAGCATCTAAATTTTGTAATACTTTAACTCGGATGTACTGGAAAAGTGCCTAAAGTGAACTAAGGAATTAATGGACTTCTCAATTGCATTGTATGCACTGCCTGCAGCATTTCTTTTAGATCTTGTGCTGGGAGATCCTGAGTCTCTTCCCCACACGATCCGATGGATGGGTAAAAGCATAA
>JABMQM010000007.1 GCA_013203195.1 Desulfobacteraceae bacterium
GATTCAAGGGCTTGCGGCGAGCTCAGCGGAGCGGGGCAAGTGTTTGCTTTCAAGCGATTTTATTAATATTCCTGTTATAGGGTGGAGAACATATTGGATAGATTTCATTTTTCCCATTACCGCAAGATCACATTGCATGCAATTCTGCTGATTTCGTTTTGCCTGGGCATCGCTTTTGGATGCGGATCAAAACTGGCAAAAGAAAAGCGCAAGATACAAGATCCGAATCCTTCCGTGCGTTATCTGGCGACTGGAGCGCTGGCCGGCATCAATGATACACAGGTGGTTGAGCCTTTGATTGCAGCGCTGCAGGATAATGATCAAAATGTGGTGAGCAGAGCCATCGAAGGGCTGGCCCAAATCGGCGACAAACGGGCGATCCCCCCCCTGATTGCCGCGCTTCGGACAGAGGACCCCCTTGTGCGGCATAAAGCGACGGAGGCCTTGATAAAGTTCGATCAACCAACTGTTGAGCCCTTAATTGCCGCGCTAAACGACAACGATTCGAATTTCGTGCAAAGAGCAGTAGCAGTTCTTGGCAAAATCGGTGACAGGCATGCAACCGAACCGCTGTTGGGCTTGCTGGAGCACACATCAGACAAGGTACGCATGGCAGCCGCTGCTGCGTTGGGCCTGATTGGTGATCCCAAGGCGGTTTCGCCGCGCATTGCTGTTTTGAAAGATGAAAGTCCGGTTATACAGTATCAAACAGCCAAAGCACCATTGATTTACAGCCCCTATGTCATCGAGGAATTGATCGCAGTTCCCTTGTTAAGCCCACTGGAACAGGAAGCCGATACTGCCTTCGGCCTATTACGTGATCAACAAGTAATTCCTCTGTTGATTAATGTTTTCAAGGATGAAAATCAGGTTGTGCAGTATGAAGCAGCCAAGACTCTGTTTATTTACCGTCCCCATTCCATTGAACCCTTGATTGCAGCACTTAAAGACAACGATTCGGAGGTTGTCTGGAGAGCGGCTGCCGTGCTTGGCCGGATAGAAGATCAGCGGGCCGTGGAGCCGCTCAGAGTTTCGCTGAATCATGAATCGGAAGTAGTGCGGCTGGAAACCGTCAAAGCGCTTGGTAAAATAGGCGGTAATTTGGCTGCCCAGGCTCTCATTTTGGGGCTCGATGATAATTCCAGAGCAATACGAATATCAGCAGCATCACTGCTTGTAGAAATCGGCCCTGCCGCCGTCGAGACCTTGATTGCCAAACTAGATGAAAACAACGCGGATAATGTGTGTCTGGCAGCAGGCTTTTTAGGTAGAATCAAGGATAGAAGAGCGGTCGAGCCTTTGATCGCTCTGATAAACGATCAACGTGCAGCGGTGCAGATGTCAGCGATGGCGGCACTGGGCCTGATCGGTGATGGGAGAGCCGCCCAACCTCTGATTTTGAAACTGACGGATAAAGACGCAGATTTGAAAGATTCGGCAACTAAGGCGCTGATAAAAATCGGTGCCGAGGCGATCGAGCCTTTGATCGCTGTTCTTGATAATGATGATCAGGATTTAAAAAACTCTGCAGCTGCAACACTTGAAAAAATTAGTGTCCCGGCTGTTTTGCCTTTGATCTCTATGCTCAATGCCGACAATCCGGAGATACAAAATATGGCCGCTGAAGTATTAGTAAACATCGGAGCTGCGGCGGTCGAGCCGCTGATTGTTTCCTGGGAGAACGAAGACCCGGAGATAAATAATGCGGCAGCAGAGATATTGGTTAAAATTGGTGCTCCGGCGGTTGGATCCTTGGCTGTTAGGCTGGATCATGAATCGGTTTGGGTGCGCAATAAAGCAGCAACCCTTTTAGGTAAGATAGGAAATAAGCAGGCCATCCCTTCCCTGGTGGGGGTTTTGACTGATTGGGATATTCGCTACAGTGCCGCCTTAGCCCTCGATCACTTACATTGGAAACCCAAAACTTCTGCTGACCGCATACATTATCAAGTAGCCAAAGGACAGAAGGAGCTCTTGTCTAAAGAATGGGAGCTGACCCAACAAATCCTGCTTGATGATGTACTGTTGGGCGACAAAAGGTCAATCGAATATGGAGTTTATGCCTGTATTGAATTGGGTAAAGATAAGATCATCTTCAAACTGGCCGACATGTTGCAGAGCGATGAAAACGCAGTTATACTTGATGTTTATATCAATGCTCTGATTGCTATGTTTGACAAAAAGGACTCGCATGTACAAAATCTCGCCGCCCAAGTGCTGCATAAAATTGGTGCGCCGGCTGTTTGGCCTTTGATTGCCGGACTGCAACACGAATCAGAGGCGGTGCGCAGCCAAGCAGCAATAGTTTTAGGCCGGACAGGTGATAAGCAGGCCATCCCTTCCCTGCTAGGGGCTTTGACTGATTGGAATATTAGGCACAGTGCCGCCCAGGCTCTCGACAACTTTAACTGGAAACCCGGGACACCGTCTGAACGCACACATTATCAAATAGCCAAAGGGCAGAAAGAGCTCTTGTCTAAAGAATGGGAACTGACCCAAAAAGTCCTGTCTGATGATGTGCTGTCGTTCAACAAAAGCTCAATCGAATATGGAGTTTATGCCTTGATGGAACTTGGTGGAGACGAGGGTATCCTGAAGCTGATCGATATTTTGGAAAAAAGCGGAAACAGTACGATCGCCCAGGCCTACTTTGACTGCGGCCACCCGAAACTGATGGACGCTGCCAGAAGCTGGGCAGATGCCGATGGATATCGGCTCGAAACCGAATGTTCAAATTGCCCCTAACCAGCATTATTCACGAAAAATTAGGGCTAGACTTTTACTCGCTTAATCGCGGCCCCCAACCGGGCAAATTTATTTTCAAGGGCTTCATATCCGCGGTCCAGATGATAGACGCGATGGACTTCGGTGGTGTTGCGGGCAATCAGGCCGGCCAGAACCAGCGAGGCGCTGGCCCTGAGGTCGGTAGCCATAACGGGTGCGCCGGACAGATGCGGAATTCCTTTTACCAGAGCGGTATCTCCGGAGATGGTAATATCAGCCCCCATGCGCTGGAGTTCGCTGACATGGATGAAACGGTTTTCAAAAATGGTTTCAGAAATAATGCTGAGCCCGCCGGCAACCGACATCAGCACCATAAACTGGGCTTGCATGTCGGTGGGAAATCCCGGATACGGCAGGGTCTTGACGTCGACGCTGGCGATCTGATCGGTTCCTACAACCCTGATACACTTATCCTCAACCTTGATGGCGGCACCTGTTAATTTCAATTTATGCATAACCGCTTCAAGATCACCCGGCTCGCAATCGGTCAGCGTCACATCACCTTTGGTCAAGGCCGCCGCAACCATAAAAGTACCGGCTTCAATCCTGTCAGGTATAATTTTAACCGAGACCGGTTTCAGCGCAGAGACTCCCTGTACGGTAATAATGGAAGTGCCGGCACCTTCTATTTTAGCACCCATTTGATTCAATACATCTGCAAAGGCAACGATTTCCGGCTCACGGGCAGCATTCCTCAGTACGGTCGTTCCCTCTGCCAGAACAGCCGCCATCATAAGGTTTTCGGTCCCGGTAACGGTGGCGATGTCAAAATAAATTTCGTTTCCCTTCAGGCTCTCGGCGGAAGCTTCAACGTAGCCGTGTTTTAGCTCAATCGAAGCGCCTAAGCGAGCCAGACCTTTAAGATGCAAATTAATAGGGCGCGCACCGATGGCGCAGCCCCCGGGCAGTGAAACTCGCGCCTTTTTAAGTCTGGCCAAAAGCGGGCCCAAAACCAGAACAGACGCCCGCATCTTCCTGACTAGATCATAGGGGGCTTCATGCTTGCAAAGACCGCCGGCATCGATTCGAACCGTATCTTTGTCAATTTCTATCCGTGCCCCTAAGTTTGTCAGCAAATGCAGTGTGCTTTGGATGTCTTTAAGATTGGGAACATTTGTATAGGTGTTCCAACCCTCGGTAAGGAGGGCGGAAATAAGTATGGGAAGCGCGGCATTTTTGGCACCGCTGATCCTCACCCGGCCTTTGAGGGGACGGCCGCCGTCAATAACGATTTTATCCATCGATACAGTCCATCAAATTCTCTTGGTCCTGTCAAATAAAAAAGCGCTCCCTCGACGGTTTGGCGAGACAAGCGCTTTTAATCTAAACAAATTCCGAATCTTAGTGGTGATGATCGCCGTTGCCCTTAAGAGTGTCGAGAGCGGCCTTGATGATACAGTATGTCATTCCGAGACCGATGATAGTAAGTGCATACCACAGCCCCCCCATAAAAACCACATGGCCCATATCCCAGATCCATTCAAAACTAAACGGAAACATAATTTATTCTCCTAAATCGAACAAAGCGAAACCAATTTAAACAAGCTAGGGCTTTTGAAGACTAAAGGCATATCATAAAAAGCTAAAGGGTTAGCCGGTTGACCCGTTAGCCCGTTTTACCCGTAAAGACTTCATCCGGCATAACGGGCAAACCGGCAAACGGGAAAACCACTATCGTTATTGGCTCGGTTCTTCACTTTAGAAATTTTTTTCTACAAAATGTAAAAAACACAATTAATGTAATATTTACGCTTCTGCCGGTATCAATCCCTGTCCCGGTTCAACCGGTAGTTCGACTGCTGCTGATTCCGGTTCCGGAGCCGTCGATGGCTCCAACGGATTAAGTTCTGCTTCATGGGGAAATACCGGCAAATAGCGGTATGACACCGCGATCAGGATAATACCGTAGGCCACCGGCAGGATAGTGGTGGCAATCTCCTGCCAACTGGGGATATACATGACCCAGTTTTCAAAAGTCAGAACCGGTACCGCTAAAACCTGCAGCACCATTACCCAGCGGTTAAGACAAACCCCTACAACAGCCAGGATAACCGCAGTCCACAGTGCCTTGTTGTTTTTACGCCCCTTGGCGGTAATCAGAATAAGCGCGGGAACAAAACCGCAGACCACGACTTCAACAATAAGAATCCAGATACCATAGAAGGGGTTGTTGGAATAAAAATCCATCAATGCAAATCCTTTGGACGGTGCGGTCACGGTCGCCCAGTACCAGGTATCGATGGTCTTGGCAGTAATGTACGCCAGAATCATCCATCCTGAAACTTTGGCCAGAAACTCGATGGCATCATCTTTTACCAGCTTTTTACGGGTAACTTTTTCTGTGATCTTGGTAACCAGGATGGTAAAACAAGGCCCGCAGGCCGCCGCCGACCATGTGTAGAGAAAAAAGGTCCAGGGCCAGATAAAAAGACCTTCCCGAAAACCAAACGGTCGCCCGTAAAGGACTCCGGCGACACCGCCTAAAGACCCCTGGTGGAAAAAAGAAAGAAACGCCCCGGTTGCTGCAAATACCGCCATGATTTCGTGCATGTTGTGGCCCAGTTTGTGGAAAAACGGTACCTTGTCGATCTGGCGGTTTTCAAGGATCAGCGGAATATATTCGATGGTCAAAACACAGAAATAGGCTGAAAGACAGAAAGCCACTTCGGTCAGCATAGAATGAACATTGGCGTGCCAGAAGATAAACCAGCCTCTTAAAGGCTGCCCGATATCGATGGCCAGAATGAGCAGAGCCGAACTGTAGCAGATAAAACCGATCAGCACGGCATAATTGATGATACTCTTTAGTACATCTTTGCCGAAGATATATCTCAATAAGCCGCTGAAAAAAGCGCCGCCGCCCACTGCAATCACCGCCAGGTCAGCCCAGATCCACAGGGCGAACCCGTAAGCATCGTTCATGTTGGTCTGGTTAAGACCTTTAAACCAGCACAACAGCATGGCATAAACGCCCCACAGCGCAACAGTACCGGGAGCACCGAGAAACAGAATAAACTGCCACAACGGGGCACGCTTAACTCCTTTGGGTATTAATGCAGAATCCATACGTTATATGCTCCATTACAGTATCTTCGGTTAGCCGTGTTGTACGGCCTTTGCGGGTTTTGCCTCATTTCTCAAATAATTGTCACCGGCCCGCCTCACCCACGCGCGGCTCGAGATATAATAGACCTTGGGGTTGGTTCCCAGTCTTTCCAGCAGCCGGAAAGCGTTGGGGTTCTTTTTATCCTTATAAACAGAATGTTTGTGATTGTTCAGATCCCCGAATGTAATCGCTCCGGCAGGACATGCCTGGGTACATGAAGTTTGATATTCATCTTCTGCAAGTTCGCGCCGGCCTTGAATATACGCTTTTTCTTTGGCCAGCTGATACCGATGAAAACAGAAGCTGCATTTTTCGACAACCCCGCGCATGCGCGGTGAAACTTTGGGGTTTAAGTATTTTTCCATACCATCGGGCCAGACCGGATCCCACCAGTTAAAATAACGGGCATGATAGGGGCAGGACGCCATACAATAACGACATCCGAAACAGCGGGTATAAATCTGGCTGACGATTCCGGTTTTCAGGCTGTAATCCGTAGCGGTCGCCGGACAAACCGATACGCAGGGCGAATGCCCTTCATGCTGCCCCCCACAGTGCATGCAAGGTCTTGGAAGATAGCAGACATCCGTTTCCGGAAAAGGTTTTCCGTTTGTCAATTTATAAACCCGCATCCACGTTATGCTAAGCAGTTTGTTGGATTCATCCTCTCTGAAAGGGACATTGTTCTCAGCCATACAAGCCGCCATACAGGAACCACAGCCGGTACACTTATCCAAGTCAATGACCATTCCATATCTTTTGTCTTTTTTCATCGAAACCTCTTCAAATTGACGATTTTCTATTGAAGATTTAATAATAGTCGCTGTCTTAGTCTTCAATCGTCAATCTTCAATCTTCAATTATCAATCGTCAATCATTATGCTTTACTAAGCTTTGCCATTATCCCCCAGGCCGCATCGCAACCGGTCCCGGGATCCTCTACCGGACCGATGAGTTCATTGAAATTTACACCTTTTTCTGCCAGATATTTATCATAGGCTGTATGGCCCAACCCTCTCGGCAGAGCGACAACGCCGGGCCTGATGCCGTCAAACCAATGTACTTTGACCTTGGCCTGGCCTCTGGGCGTGCTTAGAATTGCATGCTGGCCCTCGCGCAGACGTAATGCTCTGGCGGTTTCCGGATTAAGTTCAACAAAAACATCTTTGCCTTTGAGGACGGTATCTTCAACCGTCTTGACGGCAAACGGCGGCGTACCGATATACCCGCCGGCAAGTCTGAAGGAATCATAGGGCACGAGTACCAGAGGGTACAGCTTTTCGTCGCCCTCGATCTTTATCGGAGAAAATTGCGGCATCCGGCCGGTCTCTTTATTGGCAAACTCAAATTTTCCGGAAGGTGTATCAAACGTCATTTGCCCGGCGAAAGCCCTGTCATTATCGTCCAGTCGGAAACCTTTGGTCATTAAAGTCTCCCACTTATTGCCTAAAGTCTCTTTAAGGCAGGTTTGATAACCTTCCCAGGGGAAAGCGCCGGCAATGCTGCCCCCCAGTGCTTTGGCAATGCGTATAACCACATCACCAACATGTTGGGTGTTAAACTGAGGTTCTACCGCCGGTCTGGCAAGGCTGGTAACAGGTTGCTGCAATCCAAACGGCGTCGGTACATCTTCAAAGCGCTCAAGGTAAGTATGATTCGGAAGGATAAGGTCGGCGTTTTGAGCGGTTTCATCCATGTAAGAAGAAAAACTTACCACAAACGGAATGCCGGCCATGGCCTTTTTGACAGCCGTGCTGCCCGGCATGGTATACAAAGGATTGGCACCTGTAACCAAAAGCGCCTGGAGGGAAGATTCTTCTTTCGAACTGATGGCTGCGGGCAATCTATTTAAGAGAGAGCGAGTATCAGGATGATTTTTGCTGCCGGCGCCATCCAGGCGTTCATGCTGCATACCGGCGGCAGCGACGGCATCCATTTGAACTTCCGGCCAATTGATATAGTCAATTTCGGAAACAGCCCGGACCCCGCCCTTTTTGTTGATATTACCGACCAGGGCGTTTAAGGCATGCACGGCCATAAATTCATCAAGGCTGCCGGAAACAGATCCCCGACCGCGTCCGCAAATTGCCAGAGGCTTTGAAGCTGCGGCAAAGTCCCGTGCCAGCGTGACGATATCTTTCTGGTCGATTGCAGTTATCGCGGCGACATTATCAGGGCTGTATTTATCAAGCACCAGCCGCTGTAAGTCCTCAAACCCGACAGAATAATTGTCTATAAAATCAGAGCTGTATAATGCCTCCTTAATAATTACATGGGCGAGTCCCAGCGCCAGAACCCCTTCGGTCCCCGGTTTTACGGGAATCCATCGATCTGATTTGGCGGCGGTACGGGAAAGGCGCGGCTCAATCTGAACAACCTTGCCGTGGTTGCTGCGCCAACCGGAAAAGGCCTTGAACATTCTAACCGGTGACCCCCAGCCGTCGATGATCCCGCTGCCGAAGCTAAGAATAAAGTCGGCATTTTCAAAATCGAATCCGGGAAGTGCCCTGGTTCCGTGCATCCTTTGCAGGGTAAGTTCATAAGAATCCCGCATCGATGGTGTCCGCATTACATTGTTCGAACCGTATGCGGTCATAAATCTGGCAAAAAGCTGCGGCACTGTTCCGCGGTCCGAACCTGTTATCAATCCAACCGAGTGGGATTTTCCTTCTGCTCTCAAATCACCAAGTTGCTTGACTACCTCTGACACTGCTGCTTCCCAGGAAATTTTCTCCCAGCGTCCGGAACCCCTTGCTCCCACTCTTTTTAAGGGAGTCTGCACTCTGGTAGGACCGTAAAGCAACTGCAAACCTGATACACCGAGAAGGCAGATACCGCCGTCATTTACGGGGTGGCCTTTCATCCCCTCTATCTTAATGGCACGGTCATTTATTTTGCAAACCGTAATACCACAGTGTCCGGGACAGAGCGTGCAGGTCGAATTTACATGGCTGATTTCTCCATCTTCCGGCACCGGCGTCCAGGGCCACATCTGGGTCCATATTGCACTGTCATCCGTCAACTTCAATGGCATTGGCGAGAGGGCTGTCCCTGCTGCACCGCCTATTAGAAACGACAAGAAACTTCTTCTGCCAATTTTCATCGATTCTACCCCTTATAAAATCGCTTCGCGATTGTATTATTTATGGCATACAAAACAAGCATCTCTTTGCGTCTGAACGCTGTCACCGATACCGGCGGGCGCTTCCATGCCCGGAAAGGATACGGCTATAAAATTATCTAACAGCCTGTTTATGGGTGTTTTAACGTCTGTTCTTTGAACCGTGAACTCTTTTTGGTGGCATTCAGCACAATCATCCATTTTCATCCGATCCCAGCTGTTCTTCTTGAAACCGGCAATGTTTTTTCCCCAGATGTCCCGGCTGTAACCGGTAATCCGATTCTCCTCATAGACCCTGGAAGTTTCGGACTCGCCGATATGACCGTGGCAGGTGACGCAATCCATCTGAGCACCCTTGATGTGGGCGGCATGGGAAAAGAATACGCAGTCAGGCTGCTTTGAGTATATCAGCCACGGGACCTCTCTCTCTTTAACAACATACTCTTCGACAAATTTGATCTCGTTGGGGTCTTCTCCCTGAACCTCTTCATGACAATCAACACACAGTTCCAGTTTGGGGACTCCGGAAAAGGTGCCGTCTGCCCGGAAAAAATGACAGCTTTCACATCCGTCACCAACTTCGGCAACATGCAGCGCATGATTATAATCTATCGGTTGTTTTTTTTGCGAATAGAGCATCTCTGGTGCAATGACCCATCCCAGAATCAGACTAACCGCAAATCCTAATATAAAGAACAGGGTAACGGGTCCACCGAACCCGTTACCCTGTTCTTTGTTTTTTATTTCCGAAGATGACGCTGCGGCATCATCGCCGGCAGCTTCTGGGGATATCTGTTTAGCATTATCATCTGATGTACTCATGAAAACTCCGTCAAGCTGTAATTGATGGTTTCATTTTGCGAAAACCTCGCGGATCCCACGTAATAACACACAAATCAAGTTATACAATCGCTTCGCGATTCTATATAACTCCCGCTTAAAACGGGATCTAAAAAGGAAATTCCTATACTATCACATTGTTTCGGTACGGAATAAATAACTTGCGTTTTGTATATACCGAGCTAATTTTTGTCAAGGAAATTCCTACCTCCGCAGCCCCGTTGCAAAGAGTTTAGACATAGCGTTGATCCCGACAGGCGAAATGTTCAAAAAGTCGCCGGCTTATCCATATGTAAAGAATCCCCCGCAGTGCGGAACAGGCATGGCCCATAGGACCAGGTTTTTCAGGGCAAAATAAAAACAGACCAAAACGCAGCAAATTGCATTTTAGTCTTGACTATTGTGCATTATCTTGCACAGATGGTCATCTGGGGTCGGACCACGATAACCGACCATAATAACAACAAAAGAGATCTAAAATAGACCCTATAATCGTCTTAAACGATACTTTTTGACCCCATATCAGGCGCTGCATGTGTCAAAAACAGGCCTGACCCGCTTCTCCGCCCAGCTGTCCGCAGGCGGCCATGAGATCTTTTCCCTTTGTTGTCCGCTTCTGGATATTGACCCGTTTCTCTATCAAGAGGTCCCGGAAGGTTTCCGTCTCTTTTGCGGTGGGGGGGCGGTAGAGCGAATCCGTGCCCGGATTAAATGGAATAAGATTCACTTTTGCGGGCAGCAGAGCAAGGTATTGTGCCAGTTCCAAAACATGTTCCGGCCGGTCGTTGACCCCCGGAATCTGCACATAGGCAATCATGAATGTGTCTTTTTTTTTCAACGGATACCCGAGCAGTAATTTTCTGAGTTTGTCCATGGGAAAGGCCCTGTTGACCGGCATAAGCTCGGAGCGCAAACGATCATTGGAGGCGTTCAAAGAGACCGCCAGTTTGACATGCGGCATGCCGTCAGCGGCAAACTTTTTGAGGCCCGCTTCCAGCCCGGCGGTCGATACCGTAATACGTCGCCGGGCAATATCCAGACCCCGCTGGTCGCTGACAACATTGATCGATTGTATGACATTATCATAATTGTCAAACGGTTCACCCATTCCCATGAAAACAATGTTACGCACATCGGATCCGAAATTTTTGCGGGCGGCATACACCTGCCCCACAATTTCCTGGACGGTAAGGTTGCGCGAAAGCCCTTCTTTGGCGGTTTCGCAGAACCGGCACCCCATCCGGCACCCGGCCTGAGTGGATACGCAAACGGTTTTGTGCCGTACCATGGAAATGACAACCGATTCCACCGCTAGGCCGTCAGAAAACCGCGTTACGAACTTGACAACCCCTTCCTGCTCTTTTTTTCTGACCACCCGGCCGGTTTCCGTCTCGACCGCCCGGCAAAATAGAGAGGCAAACTCCCCGGAAGCGGCCATATCCTGCGAAGCGGCCATATCAGTATTCATCCGACCGTAAAGCTGGCGGAAAATGGCCGTGGCATGATATTCACCTTTTCCGTATTTGCGGGCGAGTTCTTCGACCAGGTTCTCGTATGTCAACTCAAATATCTTCATCGCTAATTTATCTGGCCATGGGGGACTCCATGGGGGACGTAGGTAAAAAAGTAACTTTCTATTCGTTTGTCAGTCGATAGCCAAACTCTTTTACCAGTTTCTCACCCCGTCTGACGGAAATGCTCACAGCCGGTGGCGTCAATCCCAGTCTGACGGCAAGGTCTTTCATGGTTATCCCGAGTTCTCTGGCCGCCCA
>JABMQM010000578.1 GCA_013203195.1 Desulfobacteraceae bacterium
GCGAGCTACGACCCGACAAGTCGCTTGAGACCGCAGAGGTCACAGAGATTTGGGTTTTTATCCTTTCCGCTGAGAGGGCGGAAAGAAAAAACAATCAGCCCTGGGGGTAGGTTTGACAGCCAATACCTTCCAGGCATAGTGGTTTTCATTTACCGGTTCTTAATCCCGCTATATATAGCGGGACACTTCAGCGCAAATGAAAAATGACAATTATCTTTCTCTGTGTACTCTGTGAGAGATATAAAAGACCCTTTATAGGGGTGTAATTTACAAAGAGGAAACTATGAAACAAAAAAAGGGCATTCTATACGGTTTGGGAGTCGGTCCCGGTGATCCTGAACTGATCACACTCAAAGCGGCACGGGTATTAAACGTTGTGGATGAGGTTTTTGCGGCCGCATCCACCAAAAACGCCTACAGCCTGGCCTTAAGTATTGCCAAACCTCACATTCCTGATTTGACTCCGGTGCGGATGCTCTATTTTCCCATGACCCGGGATATATCGGAGATGAAAAAAGCCTGGAAGTCCCATGCCCAAACTATTATCAATGAATTGGAGCAGGACAAAAAGGTCGCGTTTATAACTCTGGGGGATGCCATGACATATTCCACCTACGGATACATTCTGAAAAATATTCAAAAAATGGCACCGCAGTTTCCTGTTGTGAGCATACCGGGTATCACTTCCTATCAGGCCGCCGCCGCCTGCCTGAACACTCCGCTGGTAGAAGGTGAAGAATCTTTACTGTTGACTTCAGGGGCCCAGGGAGGAGAACGCTTGCGGGCCTTTGCTGCCAAGCCGGAATGCGTGGTGTTTTTAAAGGCTTACTGCAATGTGGAAGATATCGCCAATGCTATTAAAGAGGCCGGAGTGTATCAGGATGCCATCGGCATTTCCAACTGCAGCCAGGAGGATGAAAAAGTATACCCCGATATCGAAGAACTGTGTGAGCGCCGTCCTGATTACTGGACCCTGATTTTTGCTAAACAGAAAAAAGTCGATGAGACCCTCAAAAGCTGAGCCCAAGTACATCAGACTGGCTGTTTCCGGCGTTATTTCGGTGGCCATACTCATCTGCGGCACCCTTTGGGTGGATAATCTGGGCATTCACCGCATCACCACCAAACTGCTTTGGCCGTTGACGCGCCTGATGTTCTTTATCACCGTCGGACTTATAATAGGCCAGACGATTGAAGCGCTGGGGTGGACCAAGAAGCTGGCGAAACTGGCAGGGCCCATGTTTCGATTTAGTAAATTAGGTCAACGCTGCGGAGCTGCGTTTGTGACGGCGTTTTTATCTGGAGTGGCAGCCAATGCCATGCTCCTTGACTTTTATAAAGATGAGAAGATCACCCGCAAGCAGCTTTTTTTGTCTAACTTTGTCAATCAGATGCCGGCCTATTTTCTACATCTGCCGACCACGTTTTTTATTGTAATTCCGCTGACCGGATGGGCCGGCGCACTCTACTTTTTATTAACGTTTAGCGCCATGGTCGTACGAACCATTATATTTTTAGTATATGGCCATTTTCAAACCAGGATGCAGCCGGATGACGATGGGCATCATAAAGGATTAAAACAAAGCTCCCAGGAGAAAAAAAGCCGCAGTTTATACAAGATTATCAGTAAAAAACTGCCGGGAAGGATTAGCGGTATTGCTGTTTATGTGCTACCCATTTATGTTGTTGTATATGTATTAAACGCTATGGGTATGTTTGAAGCCGCCCGAAAATGGTTGGCTGTCTATGTGGTCACCTCATTTGTGCCCATGGAATCCCTTTCGGTAGTAATTTTGAGTTTTGCAGCGGAGTTTACCTCCGGATTTGCCGCGGCAGGAGCCTTGCTCGATGCAGGCGTACTGACCACCAAGCAGACGGTCCTGGCACTGTTAATCGGTAATATCGTAGCCTTTCCGGTGCGGGCCCTGCGCCATCAACTGCCGCGCTATATAGGCATATTTGCACCCAAAATGGGTACTCAACTGCTGCTGATGGGCCAGGGCTTTCGGATTATGAGCCTTGTTTTTGTAGGATATGTATATTATTTGGTAGGGTAAACCCTAACTTTGCATTAATCGGTATAGCTAATTATGAGGATAGGCGTAAGGCAGTAGCTTTTGCGAGATCGATGCTGGATGCATAGAACGCGGATAACACAGATTAAAACGGATCTGCACAGATACAGATAAAATAATATAAAATCCGTATCATCTGTGTTCTATTAGATTGATGTATAGGAATTTCCTTTTTTAGCCGGGTGCTGGATGCCAGATATTCTATGAATGCTCTAATAGTGATGCCCGAAAACATCCAGACTTCGGCGAGCTCAGTCGAGTCGTATCCAGGAACCAGTATCC
>JABMQM010000579.1 GCA_013203195.1 Desulfobacteraceae bacterium
AAATTAATCAGATGAATCCTTTTTGAAGGTTGAACAAATAGGCAAATTGAAATAAGATAAATAGTGTTGAATATGGATTTCGAAATGACACAGAGAGGATAGCATCGAACATGGTCAGTAATAATTTCAAGGATCAATGCTCTGATTTAACCAAGGAGTTCAACATCAAGATTCCCTGCAGGCTCGCTGAGAGAGTTGAAGCCTATGCAACAGAGAACAATTCCGAAATCACCCTTGTTGTTATCGAGGCTCTTGATACATTTTTGAGGGAACAAAAAAGCAAATAAAACACATCAATCATATCCACAAATCCAAATGCACCGCCCCCAACAAAAACTTCGATTATGTCAGGATGTTCCAGGTCCTGAAACTTACCGAACGACAGCAGATATCCAAGGTTTCGGATTGAAAATTTCGCATCCTGATCTATACCACTGTCGGATTTGCCCGTTTACCGGTTGTCCCGTGCATCAGTCAAAACGGGCCAACAACAAACCCTTATTGCAATGCAGTAGCCGGCGCGTTCGTTACGTTTTGTTCAATCGGAATATATTTTTGACAAGCGCTATAATGTGCACTTCAGGTTATTCGTCTCTCAGCGCCAGCGGCGGAGCCAGTATCTCCGACCATATGACCGCCCTTCTAAGATCCTGCACCCCATACGCTAAACCTTTAGGCCGAATCTCTTTTTCGGAAACAGCCGGTTCTATGCTTTCCGCAACCACTTTCACCGGGGCTGGTTTTATTTTCGGAGAGGGTGTTTTTTCCAGAACCCGCACCACTCTTTCAGGAGGAATCTCTTTGCGTATCGGTTCCAGGTCCTCGATCGTAACGTCTTCCATGGCAAGTTCCGGTTCATCGTCTTCGCGTGGCAAAAATCTTTCCCAGCCGGTTTCCTTTTTTAAATCTTCTTGTTTAGTGGCCTCTATCTGCTGTTTAACTTGAGACATCAACTTGTTGAGCTTCTCTTTCCACTCAGGAAGTCTTTTGGCGATCCCTTTCTCGCTGGTTTTTGAAGCGGCACGCACTTTTTTAATAATGGCCGACACAACATAAACCAGAAAGATGATGATCCATATAAGATATTCGAATTTCATCTCTTAAACCTTTTTATCCTCAGGTGAACCGATTTTGTCACGCATCTGGGTGTCTGCCTCAATATTCTTCATCCGATAATAATCCATCACGCCTAAGTTCCCTTTTCTAAAGGCCTCGGCCATTGCCAGCGGAACCTGTGCCTCCGCCTCAACAACCTTTGCGCGCATCTCTTCAACCCTGGCTTTCATTTCCTGTTCAACGGCAAAGGCCATTGCCCGTCGTTCTTCCGCCTTGGCCTGAGCTATTTTCTTGTCCGCCTCGGCCCGGTCTGTTTCAAGCTCTGCACCGATGTTCTTGCCCACATCAACATCCGCGATGTCGATGGAAAGAATTTCGTATGCGGACCCAGAATCCAGACCCTTTTCTAGTACCCGTTTTGAGATCATGTCCGGATTTTCAAGGACCATCTTATGGGTATCTGCTGAGCCAATAGTAGTTACGATCCCTTCACCCACCCGGGCCAAGATGGTCTCTTCGCCGGCACCGCCTACCAGTCGATCGAGATTTGCTCTGACGGTTACCCGTGCGAGAGCCTTCAACTGAATGCCGTCCTTGGCCATGGCCGCCACCAGAGGTGTTTCAATCACCTTTGGATTCACACTCATCTGAACGGCCTCCAGCACATTCCTTCCGGCAAGATCGATGGCCGCGGCTCGGTTGAATTCCAGTTCGATATTTGCCTTGTCCGCCGCAATAAGTGCCTGAATAACGCGCATAACATCACCGCCTGCTAAAAAATGAGCCTCCAGGGCATCGGTTGAGATGTCAAGCCCAGTCTTAACAGCCATAATCTTGCCGTTAACAATCATATTGGGTGGGACCTTTCGAAAACGCATAAACACGATGGCAATCAAACTCACACGTGCACCTGAAACCAATGCCTGTACCCACAATGATATGGCAGAGCCCACAAAATAAAGCAGTACAAGAACCGCGATCACAATAATGATAAGAACGAAGTTGGTAAACATTATAGCTCCTCTCTTTCTGGTTCGTCTTTTTTTCGTACAATAATCTGATTCCCGGTCACTGCGGTGACAATAATCGCAGAGTCTTTATCGAGATATTCTCCACGGGTGACCACATCAACTCTTTTGCCATTGATAACCGCTATTCCCGCAGGACGAAGGTCCGTGACCGCATTTCCCTGCGTACCGACATAGCTTTCCAGCTCGGAAGATTGGGAGGAAACACCCTCTTTCCGTGATAGTGTTTTGCGAAGTGTAGCCGGCGATCTGGCCAGCAGTTTCAATCCTACGATGACGAGAACAGGGATAAGGATAAGATCCGCAGCTACAAAGGAAAAACCGATAGTCATTGATATTTCGTTAAAAACAATAAAAAGTGAATATCCAAAAACACCGAGTGCTACGATTGAAAGGATGCCGCCTGACGGAATAATAATTTCTGCAATGATAACCACTACACCGGCAAGCTGCAGAATGATTGGAAGAAACAAACTATCATTCATCTTCAGGTTTCCTTGATACTATGATCCGGTTCCCCTTAATTTCAAGAATTTTCACCAGGATCCCCTTTTTTATGAATTCTCCTTCCGTGACCACATCAAAGATTTCGTCTTTGATCTTTACCTTACCAGAAGGTCGAAGTAATGTCATTGCAATTCCAATGTCACCTATTTTAGCTCTGCCGGCTTCCACAGAATCCGCATGGGAATCTTTGAGGGTCGTGCCCAGATACGGTCCTTCGACAACGACGGAAAGTTTTGGCAGGAGATAGCGCAAGACAAAAAGCGCAACGAGGATAGCCATGAAAAGGGCGCCGAGGACCTGCAAAATGTTGTTTCCCAAAAGTTCTGCCTGCCAGGGTAAGGAAGGGTCTGGGATGACAAAATCCTGAAGTGCCAGTATGGCACCTGCCCCGATAAAAAGAAGACCTGCAATACCTGTGATACCGAAGCCGGGTATCACAAAAAGTTCAAATCCTAAAAGGATAATTCCCAGAATCAAAAGCAAAAGCTCCGTATTATCAGCCAAACCAACAAAATACTGATTTAGAAAAACAAGGGCGAGACAGGTGATCCCAATAATCCCCGGCACTCCGAATCCAGGCGCCTTTATCTCCACATAAAGGGCGGCAAGGCCAATCATCAACAAAAACGGTGTGATGCCTCCGATAAACCGGACAAGCGCTTCCGACCAACTCTTTTCGATCCGAATTAGCTCGTAGTTTTCTATTTCCATCCGTCGCAGCATTTCATCAATATTATCAACGCTCATCCTTGAAAAGCCCAGCTCAAATGCCTCGGTATCATCCATCGTCAGAAGTTCGCCCTTGGCTACAATCGTCTTTTTCGATGAAACCCTCTCCTTTTCCGCCTGGCTTAGATCTTCGAATGCCTGGGAATCCATGTAAATGGTTTTTCCCTCCATTTCCACAGCATAAACCACCATCTCAGCAGTGACCATGGACTCGGCCAGAGTCTCGGGATAACCATTGCGTTTCGCAAGGGCACGGAATTTGGCCCGCAGAGGGGACTGGAACTTTTCCCCCAGCATCTTGGGTCCTTCGTTCGAATAGGTGATCGGTGCACAATCGCCGATAGTGGTATTCTTTCTCATAACAAGCCTGCTGCTGGCCAGGGCGATCAATGCACCTGCAGAGATGGCTTTGTTTTTAACAAAGGCGATTGTCTTACCTTCAGGAACAGAGAGGAGGGTATCTACGATCTGTAGTGCGGAATCGACGCGTCCGCCGAAGGTATCCATTTCAATAATAAAAAGGGGATCCTGATCATCCGGGGGTGTTTCCAGAGCTCTCTTTATAAATGCTGCCATACCCGGGTCTACCATTCCGGAGACAGGAACAACATATATTTTCCGGACGGATGCGTGCGCTAGGCCGGCATTATTCAGCACAATAAAAGATAGAAAAAGACCGCAGGCAGCCAAAAAGATCCTCAGTTGTCCACATCGTATATTCATTCGGTGTCTTGCGATAGAGTTCAAATCGTTCTCCATAGTTCGGAAAGGGGTACGCTGCAACGGCGGCGGCTAAAACTGACCTAATCAGCAGTAGTGAACTTTGAGGTAACTGCAATTGCAGATTTTAGGTCATATGCAATCTCCTAAATTCTTGTTAATTCAACTAAAATACAGCAGTGATAAAGAAATGTCAAGAATTCTGTATGGTTATGGGTGAGGTGTTTACATATTATGTGCGTATGAATCCTATGATTAAAGGTAAGGGATCTGGGGGACATTGTTGAAAGATTGACACCCTAAACGCCTGCTGAATAAAAATTCGAGTTAAAATAGGAAATCGGATCTGTCACTTTTATCCCACCCTTATCAAATGGTCTTTTTAATGTGGCGACAAGCTGTGTGGCTCTCTTGGGGTTCAGACGGCTGGTGTAATATAATAATGATTTGGAGATACTTTCATCGGAATACTTCACTTCTATCAGTTCTTCCAAATCGCCTTCTTTTATGATAGCAAAATCGACTTCACGCCCTTCTTTATCTCGGATGTATCGCAATTCGTAACGATACCCATCACGATCTTCCAGATAGTTAAGTCGTTTTAATAAAGATGTCGCCACAAGGTTTTCAAACCGGGCTCCTTCATCGCCAAGCACATCAGCGTTATCAAAAAAAAAGACTTTCGGCGGTTTTAACACGGCCCTTGAAAGAGACTTCGTAAAGGGAAGAACCGTAAAAACAAGATACATCCGCTCCAATACCTCAAGCCAGGATTTTGCGGTTTTGGGCGAAATCTGCAGATCACCGGCCATATTAGATAGGACAACTTTTCCACCCACACGATGGCGCAACGCATCTAGAAACATACCGAGCAACTGGATGTTGCGGATGGATTCAAGATCCCGAATATCTTCGCGTAGAACCCGATCAAACCGCTCCCGCCGCCATCGTCTGGCGGTACGCTCATCTTTTTCGAGAAATGGTTCCGGAAAACCACCAACTGTCATAAGGCGGTCAAATGCATCCTTTGGAGAAATGCCATTCGGGATTTCATCCAGAGTGAAAGGGTGTAATCGCCAGTAGTGATACCGTCCCATTAGTGAGTCGCCGCCGCGCCGGTAGATATCTAGCCGGGCTGATCCGGTTACAAGGAAAGAATGCATTTTATGAGACACATCATAAATCCCTTTAATCCATGTCTTCCAGCGTGGAAATTTATGTAATTCATCAAACACTAATAGATTATTGTCTAAGCTCCATTTTTTCTGCAAAATATCCTGGCGGTCCTCATCATAATCCCAATTGAAATACCTACCATCAGGATAATTATCCAAAATCACGGCCTTAGCCAGTGTTGTTTTACCAACCTGGCGAGGACCTCCGACAAAAACCATCTTTTTCTTTAAATCTTCTAAAACATGGGGGGTTATATATCTCATATGGCCATATTATCCCATACTCCAAAATAGTCAAGTCTATTTTGGAGTAGGATAATATCTGGCCATAAACAATAGAATAGAAGGGATAAAAAAAGGAGCTAACCATTGACGGTTAACCCCCTGACTTCATTGGTACGCCCGGCAGGATTCGAACCTGCGACCTACGGATTCGAAGTCCGGCGCTCTATCCAGCTGAGCTACGGGCGCTAAAAATGGGGTGAGTGAAGGGGCTTGAACCCTCGACCCCCAGGGCCACAACCTGGTGCTCTACCGACTGAGCTACACCCACCATATAAAAAAATTATCATATTATATTATCCATTTCAAGTGGTTTTATTGTCATTGAATATATTCTTTACGTTCACCTTTTTTTCTGCCATAATTTTTTGGATTGGCATCAAATAATGATGAACTCGTAAAAAGTCCCTCTGGCCTGTCATTTCTAGTGAAACGAGAAATCTTTATTC
>JABMQM010000580.1 GCA_013203195.1 Desulfobacteraceae bacterium
CCACGACTCCGTTATTTTGTTTAATTGGAAAGGTCCGTCATGGAAGGATTAATAAAATCTGCTTTGGTTGTTTCAAAGGATATGCATGTTGTTGAAACGATCAAAAGCTGCTCTAATTCCGATTTCCGATTTTATAGTGCATCCAATAAATCCGGTGCCTTGGAAAAACTGCGGAAGGTGCGCTATGATATTGTTTTCATTGATCTTAATCTTCTAATAGAAAATGGCCGGCAAGGTTCGTATGAAAAAGAACTGGAACCGTTTAAACATCTGCACCCAACCATACAAATTGTTGTTATGTCTTCAGACAAAGATGTTCAGTATGCTGTCCGGGTCGTAAATGCCGGAGCAAGTCATTATCTCACCTATCCGATCATTGCCGAAGAGGTCCGGCTTCTTTTTAATACAATTTCTACATCCGTTACGCAGCAAGCGGAACTTGACTATTTGAGGGATAAATTCTGGAAAGCAGGTGCTCTTGATGTTGCCCAGACCATCAATCCTGTCATGAAAGAAGTGTTTAACAAGGTTCGAGCGGTGGCCCCAACGAAAACGACTGTTTTGCTTATGGGGGAAACCGGTACCGGCAAAGGTGTTTTGGCAAAACTGCTACATAGTCATAGCCACCGAGAGAATGCCCAATTTATTAGTGTCCATTGCGGGGCAATCCCGGACACTCTTTTGGAAAGTGAGCTTTTCGGCCACGAAAAAGGCGCTTTCACCGGTGCCGTGCGCAAGAAATTGGGAAAATTTGAAATCGCCGGAAAGGGGACCATTTTTCTTGATGAAATCGCAACCATAACCCCGTCGGCCCAGGTTAAACTATTACAGGTGCTCCAAGACGGCTCTTTCAGCCGTGTCGGCGGTGAAGAAATACTTACAAGCAATGCACGCGTCATTTCGGCAAGCAACTCCAACTTAAAACAGATGGCTGAAAACGGTGATTTCAGAAAAGACCTGTTTTACCGGTTGAATGTTTTCCCGATCGAAATTCCCCCCTTAAAAGACCGTATCGAAGACATACCGGTGTTAATTCGCTTTTTCATAAACAAATTTAACAAAGAATTTCAAAAAGAAATCATAAATGTCCATCTGGACGTCTTAGAAGCACTACGGTGCTACTCCTGGCCGGGAAATATCAGGGAACTGGAGAATCTTATGGAGCGCTCTTATATTTTAGAAACTTCCTCGATGTTGACTCCGGAATGCTTTCCCAACGAACTGTTCGAGGGTCAATCCGCTACTGCTTTCCGGCCGACAAACTCCACCGTATCACTGGCCGAGGCAAGACGTAAAGCCCTTGAGGATTTTGAAAGAGAGTATCTTAAAGATCTTTTAGCCCGTCACACAGGCAGCATTAAAGCATCGGCCGAAGAAGCCGATATCAGTACTCGCCAGCTTCATAAACTCATGTCTCGATACGGTATCCGGAAAGAGGACTTTAAAACATGAGTTTTTTTTGATTGCAGTTGATCTATCTTTGTACATAATAAAAGCTCGCTTGGAGTCTTGACAATTCACATCGACACAGATAGATACGCTTGGCCGCTTTCCTTTTGCCGCACCTAATACCAATTCTTTTATAATGGAGGATCTATAATTGAACAAGTTAACTCCCAAGCGCATGTTTTTTACTAAAGGTGTCGGATATCACCGCAACAAATTACAAAGTTTTGAGCTGGCTCTGCGACACGCCGGAATTGAAAAGTGCAATCTTGTCTACGTATCCAGCATATTCCCGCCGGATTGCAAAATTATCACAAAAGAAGCGGGGGTAAAGAACTTAAGCGCCGGCCAGATTACCTTTATCGTACTTGCCCGAGAAAATACCAACGAACCCAATCGACTTATTTCAGCCGCCATCGGGTTGGCGCTTCCCAAAAATAGCCAGCAGTATGGATATCTCAGTGAGCATCATGCCTATGGCGAAACTATGAGAAAATCTGCCGATTTTGCTGAAGATCTGGCTGCCACCATGCTGGCTTCGACCCTGGGGATCGAGCTGGACCCGGATGTGGCTTGGGATGAACGCAAGCAGGTATACAAAGTCGGCAAGCGTTTATTTAAGTCTCGCAGCGTGGCCCAATCGGCCAAAGGTCATAAAGACGGATTGTGGACAACGGTTGTCGCCGGTGCGGTATTGTTGCTGGATGAATGACCAAGAAAGATTGGATTGCCATTAGGTTGTTATGGCAAATCCGAGTTTAATGAAATTTAAGGACGACTCAAAATGCCAAAAAAATCTATGTTCAAAGGCTTTCCTGATATTA
>JABMQM010000581.1 GCA_013203195.1 Desulfobacteraceae bacterium
GGCTTTGGTTTGCCCCTGAAAGGGGCTGTTTTCATGCAAACTGGACAAGTTCGAAGTGCCTTAAGTGAGTCCCGCCATGGCGGGATTATGGGGTCGCTTCGCTCCGCTGTTTTTATATAATTGACAGAATTCCTTAACTTTAGCTCACTTTAGCCCACTTCAAATTTAAGGCACTTTTAAGGTTTTCGGCAGAGCTAGATATCTCTGACCAACCCCAAAAGACCAAGTTTTTCAGAACAAACAAATCTATAATATCTAAGTGAAATGTTTTTGCGATTCTGAATCCAGGCAACCAAAGGAGGAGACATGAAGAACGAACATATTCATCCGGCTATCAATGAGCTTAAAGATGATCTGGCGAAGGGCAAAATCACACGGCGTGAATTTCTACGTACAACCACGCTGCTGGGCCTATCCGCCACAGCGGCCTACGGCCTGGCATCCAAGATACTGGGCAAGGATGTGCTGCCGGATTTCGTGTCATCCGCCATGGCTGCCGGGCAGAAAAAGGGCGGTGTATTAAAGTTTGGTATGGTGGTACAAGAAATGGCCGATCCGGCGACATATTCATGGACCCAGAAATCTGTCGTTGCCCGACATATAATTGAGTACCTGGTAGAGACCGGTCCGGATAACATCACACGACCCAATCTGGCAACCAGCTGGGAAGCATCCGACGATCTGAAGACCTGGACCTTTCATCTGCGCAAAGGGGTTAAGTGGTCAAACGGCGACGACTTCAATGCCGATGATGTGGTGTTCAACGTTACCCGCTGGCTCGATCCAAAAACCGGATCCTCCAACTTGGGTCTATTCGACGCCATGCTCAAAGAGACCGGCGAAAAGGATAAGAAAGGAAATCCGATCAAGCGCATGATTAAAGGTGCAGTGGAGAAGGTGGACGCACACACGGTCAGACTTAACCTGAAATCGCCGGTGCTGTCGATTCCCGAGAACCTCTACAACTACCCCACCGCCATTGTTCACCGCAATTTTGAGAAAGAAGGTGGTGATTTTTCCAAAAACCCGGTGGGAACCGGCCCGTACACCCTTGCCCAATTCAGGGTTGGAGAGTTGGCTGTCTTGAAAAAGCGCAAAGAACCCTATTGGGGCGGCGAGGTCTTTCTGGACGAGATCCGCTTTGTCGACCTGGGTAAAGATGCCGGCGCTTATCTGGCCGCCATCGCCTCGGCTCAGGTGGATGGAATCTATGAGCTTGATCTGACCACGCTGGAAGCGGCTAAGAATATTCCGGGAATCAATGTGATCTCGATTCCGTCGACCCAAACCGGCGTGATTCGGATGAAAGTCAACAAGAAACCGTTTGACGATATCCGTGTGCGCAAAGCGGTTCAGAAATGTTGTGATGCCAAGCGAATGCTCGACATCGCCCACCGCGGCCTGGGGATTGTTGCGGAACACCATCATGTCGCCACAATACATCCCGAGTACTTTGCCCTGCCCCCGTTCAAGCAGGATATCAAAGGCGCCAAGAAACTATTGGCCGAGGCCGGCTACCCCAATGGCATTGAATTAACCTGCAACGTGGGGAATACCGACGGCACCTGGGAGCAGGATTGCGTTGCCTTGCTCAAGGAAGATGCTGCCAAAGCCGGGATCAATATCAAAATGAACGTCATGCCGTCGGCGCAATATTGGGATGTCTGGACCAAAGCACCCCTCAGTCTTACTTCCTGGACCCACCGGCCGCTGGCCGTCATGGTATTGGGCCTGGCCTACCGCACCGGTGTGCCCTGGAATGAGTCCAGCTATGCCAACCCTGAGTTTGATGCCGCCTTGAACGAAGCGGAATCGACGCTGGATGTTGAAAAGCGTCGGGCCAAGATGGAGAAGGTGGAGAAAATTCTGCAGGATGACGCCATTCTGGTCCAGCCATTCTTCCGTGCGGTATTTTCCGCCACTCGTGATAATGTCGTCGGTTTTGAAATGCATCCAACCCGATACTATCGCTTTCACAAGGTCTCCCTGGCGTAGTATTAACTGAAGGAGTCAAAATGGTCACCCTGGTGGTAAAACGCATCGGATTCATGATTTTTACCATGATTGTCGTATCGCTGATTCTTTTTCTTTTGCTGGAAACGAAGCTCACCGGCGACCCGGCCACCCGCGTACTGGGTCAGTTTTCCAACGAAGAACAGCGGGAAATATGGCGGGAGCAGCACGGCTATAATCAACCCGTCGCGCTGCGTTACGTAAAGTGGCTGGGCAATTTTGCGACCGGCGAGCTGGGGGAGTCCATCCGTTTTAAAGGCCCTGTCGCTGACGTTATGTTTCCGCGGCTGTGGAATACCGCCATCCTTGGCTTTGTGACGTTTGCCATTATGATCCCGCTCTCTTTGACGTTAGGGGTTTTATCGGGAATGAAGGAGGGTTCCATGCTCGATCGAACCATATCGGTTTTCGGCATTATTACAACTTCCGTGCCGGAATTTGCCAGTGCGGTAATGTTCTCCGCCCTCTTTGTATTTAGCCTGAAATGGTTGCCCGGCACCAGCAGTATGTCGGGCGGGTTTGAATTCAAACAGTTGATTCTGCCGGCTATGGTGCTGATCGTCTATGATTTTGGCTATGTTGCCCGCATGACCCGGGCATCAATGGCGGAAGTGATGACCTCCCAGTACATAAGGACAGCGGTGCTAAAGGGCCTGCCTTACCGATCGGTAATCGTTAAGCATGCGTTGCGCAATGCATTAATCGCACCTTTCACAGTCATCATGTTACAAATCAACTGGCTGTTGTCCGGGGTTATTGTAGTTGAGTTTTTCTTTGCCTACAAGGGGTTTGGGGCCTTGATCCTGGAGGCTTCCCTGAATAACGATATCGCCCTTCTGGAAGCATGCGCCATGGTGGCGGTTTGCGTTGCCGTTACGACGCAAACCATCGCCGATATCGGGTATACCTTTCTCAATCCTCGCATCCGTTTCAGCTAAGGAGTCTTTATGCTCATAACGACATCTACAACAGAAATGCCCACTGCAGGATATGGCGCGGCGTTGTTGCGCGGGTTGAAATCATTTGCCCTCTTGCGGGAGAGCTGGGTCGGTATGGTGGGAACGGCTCTCGTCCTATTCTGGGTTCTGGTTGCCGTCTTTGCACCCTGGCTGGCTCCGTTTGACCCCAATTCGTCTATCCAGCCGTTTGCCAAACCGGGTGTGGAGGCGGTCAAGGTCGGCGGCACATTCTGGCTCGGCACCGATCATATCGGCCGGGATATCCTGTCGCGCATCGTCTGGGGTTCGCGCACGGTACTTATCTATGCGCCCCTTGCTACCCTTTGCGCGTACACGGTGGGTATTCTGATGGGGCTTGCGGCCGGATATCGCGGCGGCTGGGTGGATGATATCCTCTCCCGTATTGCAGACATCATTCTCTCATTTCCGGTGCTGGTGTTGTATATTATCATCATCGCGACAATAGGTGCCTCCGGAATTAACATCATTATTGCCATCACCTTTGCATCTTCCCCCGGGATCATGCGTATCGTGCGGGGATTGACGCTGGACCTTCGCAATCGCGACTATGTTGCGGCAGCCCAGACCAGAGGCGAATCAGACTGGCGCGTGATGCTGGTCGAGATCCTGCCCAACGCCCGCGGCCCGCTTATCGTCGATGCATGCCTGCGTCTTGGTTACGTCATTATCACCATCGGTGTGCTCGGTTTCCTCGGTCTGGGTCTGCCGCCGCCGGACCCTGATTGGGGCGGCATGGTCAATGAAACACGACAAATGGCCATGGCCTTTCCGCACATGACGCTCTTTCCCTGCATCGCCATATCCACGTTGATATTGGGGTTCAATCTACTGGCGGACGGTCTGCGTGAAATTTCATTGCGTGATTAGGAGATAGGCAACATATGAATAAAGATCAAGCACCGGTACTAGTCTGCAAGGATCTGTGCATCTCTTACTATACCCGGGCGGGAGAGATCCCGGCGGTGGTGGATTTTTCGCTGACGGTAAAGCCCGGTGAAACCATCGGCATTGTCGGCGAATCGGGCTGCGGCAAATCTACCGTCGCCATGGCGATCATGCAGTACATGGGCGCCAACGGGGGTATCAAGAGCGGCAGTATCACCTTCAAAGGCCGCGATTTGACCCAACTGTCAGAGAGTGAGCTACGCAGCATTCGAGGAGCCGAGATCGCCATGATTTACCAGGAGCCTTTTGCCTCTTTGAATCCAAGCCTCAAAATAAAGACTCAGCTTATGGAAGTGCCCCTGGCGCATGAGAACATTTCCAAGGATGAAGCGCGGCAGAGAGCAATGCAGATGCTGTCTGATGTCAATTTGCCCGATCCTGAGCGGATGATGGAATCCTACCCGCACCAGTTATCGGGAGGACAGCAACAGCGAGTGGTTATCGCCATGGGGCTTTTGTCGAATCCATCACTGTTGCTGCTGGATGAGCCTACTACCGCACTGGATGTAACGGTAGAGGCCGGCATCGTCAAGCTGGTTGCCGATATCAGCAAGAAGTTCGGCACATCTCAGATCTATATTTCCCATAACCTCGGGCTGATTTTAGAGACCTGTGACCGTGTTTTTGTGATGTATTCAGGTGAAGTTGTAGAAGAAGGAACCATTGACTCGCTTTTTACCTGGCCAAAGCACCCTTACACCCACGGCCTTTTTGCCTGTATCCCGTTGCCGACGGCGGATAAAAATGCGGCACCGCTGAAACCGATTCGGGGTCAGCTCCCGTTGCCATTTGAGCGACCCCAGGGCTGTTATTACCATCCGCGCTGTGATCATTTCAAGACAGGGCTGTGTGATCTTGAGCGTTTCAAAATGGTACATGTTGAAAATAGTGCGGCCGACCATCGCGTACGATGTTTACGCTATAAAGAAATCGACCATCATCGCGAGGTGCCGGGCGGTGAGGCCAAAGAGGCGATCGAACTTGGCAAACGGGTCCTCAAGGTAAGTGGCATGAAGAAGTACTACGAGGTTCGTGACAGCTCACTGCGGGCTTTATTTGCCGGTAAAAGAATTCGCCAAGTAAAAGCCAATGAGGAGTTGAACTTTACTGCCAGGGAGGGTGAAACTGTAGCGATTGTTGGTGAATCCGGTTGTGGTAAATCAACCTTTGCCAAAGTTCTGATGGGTTTGGAGACAAGTACTGAGGGCGAGGTGCGTCACAACGGCAAAGAAATTTCGGAAGTGGCAGTCAGAGACCGTAGCGCCAAACAGATTAGCTCGCTTCAGATGGTATTTCAAAATCCGTTTGACACCTTGAATCCAAGCCATAGTATTGGCGGTCAGATATCACGCGTTATCAAGAAATTTGGGGTGGAAACTGATAAGAAGAAAATATTCGATCGGGTAATGAGCCTTCTGGATACGGTCAAACTGCCAAGGGATTTTTATTTTAGAAAACCCAGGCAGCTGTCGGGCGGACAGAAGCAGCGTATCGGTATCGCCCGGGCATTTGCCGGAAACCCGAGTATGGTAATTGCAGATGAACCGGTTTCCGCACTGGATGTCTCTGTTGCGGCGGCGGTAACAGAGCTACTGATGGATATTCAGCGCGAACATAAAACTACGCTGCTTTTCATAAGCCATGATCTGAGCGTGGTGCGTTACCTGTCGGATCGCATTGTCGTCATGTATCTCGGGCATATTCTTGAAAGGGGAACCACGGAGGATATCTTCGCCCCACCCTATCACCCCTATACGGAGGCGCTGTTATCTGCAGTACCGATCGCCGACCCTGAAGTGACCAAGCGTGAAATTGTGCTGGAAGGAAATCTGCCGAGTGCAATGAAACCGCCCAAGGGTTGCCCGTTTTGTACCCGCTGCCACCGGCGAATTGGTGATATCTGTGATAATGATTTGCCGCCGGAGCAGTTTGTGGTAGATCGGCACATCATCAAGTGTCACATACCCCTTGAAGAACTGTGCCTGGTGTTACCGGTCATCACGGTGCCGGATGTATCAGAGCGTCTCCACGTCGAGCTGAGGGAATAAGGTGGACTTTGCTATGCATCTTTTAATACAGCCACCCGTTCAGCAATGGCGCGGGCCTTTGCGCCGGAAGTTTTTTTAGAGCATCCAGCTACAAATCTGAGATATCTGCTAAGGCCCTCACAGAACCGGACATGAGCCTCTCGGCTCATCCGGCTCCTGCTAGCCCTACTCTTGAAACCTCTCGACCTCAAGCCGACGCAAAGGCAATCCAGCTCCTCCCAGTATTCTGGTTGGCTGTCAGTCCATGCGAGCTGACTCATCCCCTTCGCTCCAGCCCCATTACAGAGCCTTCAACACTACTACAGGATAATCCGCCCCCTTCATGTGCATCGATACTTTCCCCCTTCGTGGGTCTTACTTATAGGGTTTTCTCTTAGCATCACATGAAGAGTTCCCACGTTCCACACAAGAGCCCGAATCAGATTCATGCCACCTTTATGCCGGACGCCGCCCAAGCAGTAAGCAGGTATCCCCTGGACTTATCCTGGCGTACAGAAAGCCACCAGTTTTGACGTCATCCATTCAATTTCGACACCTCATCGGATGGTTCGCTTGCGCTCATCTCTCTGACCCACAACTGATCCCGTCTTGCGAGACCTTTTCCTCAACACTCACCACCATGGCTTTTGACCACAGCAGCTTGAGGTGTTTTGGAGCCCGCTCCTGCAAGCCGACTCCGAGGGGACAACCCTAATCTCCTGTGCAGTTACGCACACTTTTAACTTATATTAAAAATGCGCTCGTGGCGCACTGTCTGCCTTGAAGTATAACATTTTCAAGCCCCAAAATTTGCACGATTGGGGTTCCGAAGCTACTGTTGACCCAATAAATTTCCTAGTATACATTCAGGCAATCGTGAC
>JABMQM010000582.1 GCA_013203195.1 Desulfobacteraceae bacterium
CCACTTTTGTCTTTCTTGGTGATTTATATACAAACCAATCTTCTTTGGTTATTTCATGAAAATAGTCTGCTTCATCAATTAATATCTTGGCAGCAGTTTTTCTTACCGCAGCAATTTCTACTCTTACACCTTCCCCTTTCAGATGTATAACCAAATCCACAAAATCCGAATCCCCTGACATAATGATAATGGTGTCAACCTTTGAAGCGAGTTGCGTTGCTTTGATAGAAAGTGGAATATCGGCAGATTTATGACACGGAATAACAGAGCCATAATAGTTTTCATGTAATCTATCAGCGAATTTCGAAGATATGGACTTACCTTCCCTAAAATAAAGCAGCCTGTTCAATCCTCTATCATTTAGCAATTTCGGGATCAACATATCAAAATTGATCATTGCGTTTTTTGTTTTAGAGAGTTCATGGATACTCCGTTCAATATTGTTCCCATCGCATAGTATAGCTACCGATTGATTAATTAAAATATTTCCCATAATTTCTTTTCCTTTAATTTGAAAACCAATATTTCTTTTCTTCTTCGATATCATCTAAAGAAGTAACATTCACAATTTTTTTATTAAGACTCGGAAGTTTATCCATATCATCAATCCTCCAAATTGTTTTTCCTGCCATAACAAGAAGTAGACACAACATAATGGGATCACAGCTTTATCTGTGCTTAATGCCATCATTAAACCATCTGCGCTATCAATATAACCCCTTGAAATAAAATAATATAAAAATCCACTCATTATCTATCAAAATTCAAATAAAGTCAATTAGTTTTGGAATAAGGAGCATCTCCAAAAGAGTTAAAGTGATCCTTGGACCTTCTTCTCCAACTAAATTGGAGAAGAACCATATTGTTATGGGTTTGCTTTGCAGACGCCGCAGATGGTGCAGTCGTTGATGGGGCAGGGTGGGGAGGGTTTGCCTTTAAGGGCGCGTTTGTACTCGCGCGCCAGAAATGATTTTTCAATACCATGATCGATAAAGTCCCAGGGGAGCAATTCGTCCAAAGCACGTTCGCGCAGTACGTAGAAATCAGAGTTCAGGGCAGAGGCTTTAAAGGTCTGGGGCCAGTTGCCCTGGTTTATATGCGCCAGCAAAAGTATCTGGGAAACCCGGCGGTCGCCGCGAGACAGCAGTCCCTGGATGTATGACCAGCGGGGGATGTCGGCGTGGACCTGCACGTTGGCTGTTTTTTTCAGACCGTTTTTGACGTGCTTGATTTTTGTTTTCAGGGTGGGCAGGTCATCCATGGCAACCCATTGAAAGGGGGTGTGCGGCTTGGGCACAAACGAACTCAGGCTTACAGTTATCTCTCCGATCCGTTTTTGAGCCTGGCTCGATTTGAGGAAGCAATGCTTGATTTTTTTGCACAGGCTTACAATAGTTTCGACATCCTCCATGGTTTCCGTGGGAAGCCCGACCATGAAATAGAGTTTTAAATTGGGGATGTTGTTGGCTACCAGGGTCTCGGCGGCATTGAGGATGTCCTCTTCTGATATGCCCTTGTTGATCACCGTGCGCAGCCGCGCAGAGCCGGCGTCCGGCGCAATTGTTGCCGTCTTGACGTTGCTTTGCCTGAGCACGGCCAGCAGTTCAGGGGAAAGCGCGTCGGCCCTTAAAGAACTGAACGACAGGTGCGTATTGGTTTGCAACACTTGACTGCAAATTTTGTCGATCTGCGGAAGATCTGAAACCGCGGCACCCACCAGGCCGATCCGGTTGCAGATCGAGCTGCCGGTTTCCAGGCATTCTTTCAGAAGTGCGGTGGGCCGGAATCTTGGCGGCCGGTAAATAAAACCGGTGCTGCAAAAACGGCAGCCATGGACACATCCCCGGCTGACCTCAATCAGGTATTTTTGCTTAAAGGTTGTGTCCGGGGTTACAACAGCACTGCAGGTAGGTGTATCCGAGAGGTCTTTGACAAACATGCGTTTGATGACAGCGGGTACGTCCGCCGTCGGTTCAAAGGCCTTAAGCGTTCCGTTCGGGTTGTAAAGAGCCTGGTAAAAGGCCGGCACATAAAGACCCGGGACGTTGCGGGCCAGAGTTTCAAGCAAAGCCTGGCGGTCTTGGCCGAGCAGGTCCAAAGATACGGTGTCAAAAAAAAGGGCAAGCATGGGTTCTGCTTCCCCGATGAGAAAACAATCTATGAAATCTGCTATTGGCTCCGGGTTGGAAAAAAAGGAAACTCCCCCTGCGATAACCAGTGGGTGGGGGCTTGCTCGGTCACTGGATCGCAGGGGGAGTCCCGCCTTTTCGAGAATCGTAAGAAGGTGGGGGTAGTCATTTTCAAATGAAACCGAAAAGGCTATGATATCAAAATCGCCAAGCGGCCTTTGCGATTCAACGGTCAATAAGCGGCCGGTATGCGACCCGGCATCATCCGGCAGGAATAACCGTTCGCATACGACGTGCTCAATTCTGTTCAAAAGGTCATAAAGAGTCTGAAAACCGAGATTGGACATCCCAACGTGATATGTGTTGGGATAAACCAGCGCGACTTTGAGGCGTCCGTGCCAGTTTTTGCGGATAGTCCCGACCTCTGATTGTGCCAATTTCCGGCGGGATTTGTCGGTTTTCCTTGCCATTGATGATTGACCATCGAGCGTTTTAAAAGGCTGAATGCTGATGAAAACCTTAAAAGTGCCTAAAGTTTGAAAGGTTGTGCCCGTTGGCCCGTTATGCCCGTTAGCCCGGAATTTAATACCGGACAACGGGCTAACCGGTTAACCGGCTAACAGACATAGTCACTTTAGTCACTTGCCCGGCCTGCCCCGCTTTCGGGGTTTATGCTGATTAGGCCAGTTGAATCTGTGGCACCATATCCTGAGGACACAGCCTCAAAAAATACTGATCCGTCATCCCGGCGATAAAATCCCTCACAATCTCGCCACTGTTATGATTTGCAATATAGTCTTGAGACATATCCTCTAAAAAGCTTGTGAATATCACCGAAGTTCGATTCTCTTTTTCAATATCGTCAAGAAACCTTTCAAAAAGAATCCCAAAAAGTTTTTTAATGGTATCGGTCTGGCTTTTGATCTTCGGATTCATATATATGTGTTCAAGATTGAATTTCTTCAGCCGCTCCAGGGCCGCCGACACTTCCGGGCTGAAGGCGGTATAGATATTCTGGAAGCTGCTGTTAATGATGTCGGTTACAAGATTATATACAATGGTTCCGTTTGTATCCCCCAGACGTTCGACGCATTCGGCGGGCAGATCCGATCGCTCGATCATATTCAGCCGGATGGCATCCTCGATATCGCGACCGATGTAACCGATGGTATCGGCCATGCGGACAACACACCCTTCCTGGGTCATAGGGATGAGCTTTATTTCAGGATCCGTTTTTTTGGCGGCCATCTCTTGGTCTATGGTTTCAAATGTCTTGTCCCTGGCAGGCTTAAGCTTCTGGTTGTGAATCTCGCCATCATGGCACAGGATGCCGTCAAGAGTTTGCAGACACAAATTCCATCCTTTACCTTTGCGCTCGACTCTTTCCAAAAACTGGACGCTTTGAACATTGTGTTGAAAGTAACCGATACCGCTCGCTCTGCAGAGCTCGGATAAAAACTTTTCGCCGTCATGGCCGAAAGGTGTATGTCCGATATCGTGTCCCAGAGCAATGGCTTCAATCAGATCCTCGTTTAACCCCAGAAATCGTCCGATGGATCTGGCGATCTTGGATACCAGCTGAACATGTAGTACCCGATGGGTGATATGATCATGTTTGATCAGATAAAACACCTGGGTTTTATCGATATAGCGTGTGTAGGCGCGAGAATGCAGGATGCGGTCCACATCCGCTGAAAAGGGCTGGCGATAATCTTCTTCAAGACGCGTATCCTCAAAGCGACGGACTCCGGCCGCACTCTGTGTGGCGATGGGAGAAAGAGTTTCGCGCTCCCGTTGCTCCAGCGCCAATTGAATCATTGCAAGGCGGTCATTTTTATATATTCCCATTTTCGATCATGCCCTCCATGAGTTTATTGTAATCGATGCCGGCCGCCCGAAAGCCTTCCTTACCGTATTTCATGTTGGCTTCAAGAACATAAAGCTTGCCCTTATGTTCGATAATATCGATCCCCACATCGTCCCAGCGGCACCTGCGGGCAGTATGCATAGCAAGGTCAAGGATGTTTTGGGGGACAGTATCGAGGCTGATAGTCGCGCCCACGGCAACATTACTTCTGAACTCACCGGCAGGTGCAATACGCCAGTAGGCATGCACCACCTGGCTGCCGATAACCACTACCCGCACATCACGATCGCTTGGAAGGTATTCCTGAATATAGGCTGCCGTGGTCAAGCTGCAGTATGCATGCAGGTCATCAGGATTACGGATCAGGAAAACCCCCCTCCCCATGGCCGAGCCTCTGGGAATCTTGGCGATGAACGGAAGTTCAAAATGATCGCAAATTTTATTCTTCTGGCGCTTGCCGTAAAAAACCCGGGTCCTGGGATGCGATATTTCGAGCAGATCAAACAGAGCGGTTTGCTTGATTTTATCCTGAACGCATTTATAGGTATGATAGCTGGGGAAGGTTTTTTTACCCATAGTATCAAAGAGTTCGGCGTAGAATGTGGTTGGATAATAAATTTTAACGGCTTTGCGGATCAGATCAGCGTCCTTGCGGCTGTAATCGCAAAAGTTCGGCCGCACCCCCAAGGTCAGTACATTTTTGCATTGTCTGAGGCGCGCCTCAAGAGCGATAACTTTATCGTTGGTTATCATAATGAATGCGTTTTTTGTATAAATTTATCTCGTTTACGTGCTGAAAAAGTGTTCTATTATCTCGTTGCTACGTTTTATATGACTTCCCGGCCAGTATATACGCCGGCATCGGCTGCATATCTGAAAGGTTGGGTTGGTTTCCCAGACATAATCGGGAACACGGCTGCGTACAGTATCTTTGTCCACCGGTCGGGTCAGGATGTTGCAGCGGGTGCATCGCGAAAACAGCCGGGTATCGGCAGCTCCGACACCAAGGGCCTGAAGCACTTCTCTGACCTGTTCCAACGGATCATTTGATTTTATAAAGACAAGTTTATGGCCTTTGCCCCGACTTTGAACCTTTTTGGTGCGTGTGAGCAAGATCCGATCTTCCCCAGTGGAATTAATAAACCTCTCGCCGGAAACACCGGCCTGGCAAACCGTATCAAAGCCCAAGATGCGCAGCCATTTTGCCAGCTTGCCCAGTGTCGTTTCGGCTGTAAAACGTATGTCACCGTACTCGTTCAGCATCAAGCATCCAGTATCCAGTATCCAGTATCAAGCATCCAGTATCCAGCAACCGGTTACTCCGGTGGTTTCAGCACAAAGGCTGACGGAGAAACCTCAACATCGGCCCAATATCTGTCGATGTCGAGTTGAAACCCCCTGCCCTCTGCATCCGAAAAGATCAGACAAGCAGGAACCTGATATCTTTTTATTGTCTGTATCCCGCAAAATTCAATACTATACAAAAGCGCTCCGCTCGTGCCAAACATCTCCACCTTGCGTACCTGGCTCTTATTTTTATTGAAATAGATTTTCTGGAGTACGTTTCCCCATCTTGTTTTTAATATCAGAACATATTTATCTTCAGATTCTTTTTGTTCTACAACTGCTTGGTTGTGTTGCATCAAGGGCATACTACCGCCTAAAATACTGACAATATCGCCGGAATTGATCGGAATTGAAAAAAACCTTTTGAGGGTGGCGTTTTGGGCGCGTTGTTTATAAAACTTACTATCGGCATGGGAAAAAAGATAGAACCACCGGCCGTCGCTGGCAAAACTTACCACAGGCTGACCGGAAAAACTGCGCACAGCCATACGAAGTTTTCCAGGTACAGCCGCGATCCAGACGATACTGGAGGTCAGGTTTTTTTTCTTATTTCCCCGAAATGTTACCCTGCCGGTGCCTTTGAAAGTTTTGAGAGTGCGGTTTTGATTCTCCAGCAGCGTCAGAAGCTCCCGGGCTTCGGCTGAAACTTCAAAATCTTTTGGTTTTTGCGAAATTCGGTCAACAAGGCTGCTGCAGGCCGGCAGAAAAAAAGCGGCAATCAAAAGCATTATAAAAATATGCCTGTTGCGTCTTATCTGCATTAACTTTCTGCCACCGGTTTAATAGAAATTAAGAGTATTACTCTTTGCTTTTCAAGGCCTCAATTTTCTTTTCAAGGGCTGCCTTATCATTATCATCCCCTTTGTTCTTCAGGGATCGCTTGTAAAACTTAAGCGCTTTTTTATTTTGATTAACCTTGAGGTAGGCATCTCCAAGATGTTCCAGTATAATCGGATCTTCGGGTTCCAAGCTGACGGCCTTTTCCAGAAGTGTCACCGCTTTACTGAAAAGGCCTTTTTTATAATACACCCAACCCAGGCTGTCTGTTATATAGCCGTCATCCGGCTTATGCTTTAAGGCCTCTTTAATCAGACGCTCGGCCTCATCAAGGTCCTGCCCCAGGTCTGCATAGGTATAGCCAAGATAATTCAATGCATTTGCATTTTTAGGATCAAGACTTATAACTTTTTTCATTGTTGCGATAGAATCGTCTTTGCGGCCCCATTTGTCATAAACAACGCCCAGCCTGAAATAAAGTTTGGTGTTTTCAGAATCTACTTCAAGTCCTTTTTTCAGAATAGCTTCAGCCTTTTCGAACTCCTCGGTCTCTTCATAAAATGAGCCCATGTAGAGCATTAATTCAGCATCGCTGGGTATCTCTGTAATAACATTATTTAAATAATTTATCGCCTCCCGGGTTTTTCCCTGTTGTTGATACAGAAAGGCGACATGAACCGCTGACTCTTTGTAAAAACGGGAATTCGGCATCACCTTTTTAAAATGCATAATGGCCATCTTGAAATTTTTTTTGCCGTCAAAGGCGATTCCGGTAACATAGTGCAGACCTGAACTGTCGGGGGCACCTTTTAACATCCCCTTAAGGACAGTGATGGCAGCATCGTATTTTTTTGGTTCCAAATAAATCTGAACAACCGTTCTGACAACTTTATTATCTGTCAGGCTCTTTTCCCCAAGGTTTTTGAAGATTTCTGCTGCATCCTTTTCCATACCCTTTTTGTGATAATAATAACCCAGCTCCATAGCAGCTGCCATGTTGTGGGGGTTATTTCCCAAGATTTCTTTGTATAGTTTCAAAACCTTTTGGTCTTTACCCTGAGTTTTATAAAGTTTTAACAGCTCAAAACGCGGTTCGTCTAAACCCGGCTTAATTTCCAAAGTCTTGAGAAACATTTTTTCTGCCTCAAGCACCTTACCCTGTTCAGCATAAATCTTACCGATAAAAAAATGGCCGGCATACGATCCGGGAAAGGTTTGAACCAGCTGTTCATATATCTTTAAAGCCCTATTCAGATCACTTTCTTCCATATAAATTCTGCCCAGAACCAGATAAATATTTTGCTGCCGGGGGTCGATAGCGATAACTTTTTCATATGCCTTTTTGGCATCATCAATGTGTTTCAAGCCCTGATTTGTTCTACCGGATATGATCAGTGCGGGGATATAGCCCGGATCTTTTTTCAATATCTGCTCAATAATACTCAAAGCTTTTAAGTTGTTCTTCTCATGCAAATAAAGTAACGCAAGCTCTTTTTGTAAATATGAAGACTCAGGATCTTTATCAACGGCTTTCTGCATATAGTAAATGGCTTTATCCAGGTTGCCCTTTTTTCGGTAAAACTGCGCCTCAGTAAAGTAGTAATACTGGTTTTCAAATTCATAACTATCGTCTGTGATACCATCCTGCTTTTCTGTCGCCGTCGGCACAGGGGGGCGATGAGCACCACACCCGTAAAAAAAGAAAATGACCATAAAACCAGTGGTCAGTTTTAATAAAATATTTTTCATAGTTTATTATCCCATATCGTGACTCTAATTTTTTCTCCAGGTCGGGTTAATCAGATATACCTACGCCTTCATACATATCAAAATCCGGTATTTCGCGCTTGAAAAATTCTCTCATCTTTTTGATGATATTTTTTTCCACCTGACGGACACGCTCCCGTGAAATACCGTAACGGTCACCAATTTCCTGTAATGTTGCCGGGCTATCCGAAAAAATGCGCTGCTCGAATATATCAAGTTCTCTGGGTGTCATCATTTTTTTGAATTCGGAAATTTTGTTGTGTAAAAGCGCCTCCATCTCTTTTTTGGCGACCTGGTCTTCCGTGGATGCCACATCAGTTCCTAAAAACTCGATCCTTTCAGTATCTGAATCATCTTTCAAGGGCGCATCCAAGGAGACATCCCACCCGTCAAGTCGCTGGTCCATATCCACGATTTCGCGTTCGGAAACACCTAATCGTTCGGAGAGCAGCTTGGGTTTGGGATCAAAACCCTCGTCAATCAGCTTTTGCTTTTCCTTTTTCAGTTTAAAAAAGAGTTTTCGCTGCCCCTGGGTGGTTCCGATTTTCACAAGACGCCAGTTGTCCATAATGAATTTAAGGATATAGGCCTTTATCCAGAAGGAGGCGTAGTACGAAAATTTAACGTTTTTATATGGATCAAATTTGTTAACGGCCTGCATAAGCCCAATATTGCCTTCCTGAATCAGATCTAAAAGATTCTGCATCCAAACTCGCTGGAATTCCAGTGCAATCTTTACTACAAGCCTGAGATTGGCCGTAACCAAGACATAGGCTGCTTCGGAGTCACCTTCCTCTTGAACTTTTTTGCCAAGTTCTATTTCTTGCTCCCTGGTAAGAAGTTTGTACTTGCTTATTTCCGAAAGGTACCGCTGAAGCGGGTCAAACTTAACAAGGGCACTATCTGACGAAGAAGAGCGCGGCGGTGCTTTTATATTATCTACATTTTTAGCAGCGCTTTTCGTTTTCAGACTTTTGGATTTATGTCTTGGCTTTTTTTTGCTTTTGCTCATCTTGATATTTAATAAAAGTTGCTTCCTGCATCTTGCATAGGCAATCTTGAAGAAATAAAATCGTTCTACGATTTTATATAACGCGGCTGCGCCGCTCAATTTTTTTAAAACATATCTTATTTATCAACCAGCGTCAAATAATTCTATTTTGCTTTTAGGGAATAATTGTTTGTAAAACCGCATGGAATTTAGGAATTTTCATTCATCATATCGGCATACAGCCCAAAAACTTAAATGGAGCCTTAATTTAGAGAAAGCAAAATGGTAATATATAGGAATACTTCCACTCGGGACAGCTATATGTAATTCTGCAAAAAGCCGGCCTGAAAGGCAAGCCGGGTGTTGACAAATTAAGGCTGTATGATTTAAGAC
>JABMQM010000063.1 GCA_013203195.1 Desulfobacteraceae bacterium
CATTTATGGATGGAAACTATTTGAACGCCACCAACTCCTTACTCAAAATCCTGATTTGATGCATCTCTTCTTTGATAATAGCTGCAATCTTTTGCTTGCCGCGATTCTCCGAAACCGCATCTTTCATGCCTAAATAAAAAACAATGGAATCTTTTTCGGCAACAATGGCGGCCTTGAGAATCTCTTTCATGGATGAAAGCTCTATCGTTTTTTCAAAAAATACGCGTGTATCGGCCAGCGCCTTTAAGTATTGAGCGGCTTCGCCGGCAGGGTCGAAAACGGTCGCTTCTTTTTCTTTTTCCGATAATTGAGCCCGCATGATTTGAAAGGTCTTTTCGTGTTCATCTTCCATGCCGGCAAGACCCAGCAAAAGTTCTTTGGCTTCAGAACCGCTAACATTTTGGGCTGCTTCTCTGTAAAATTCGGCACCGTTTCTTTCGATCTGCTCGGCCATCATAAATATCTCTTTTGCGTTAAATCCGTAGCTCATTGAATAAAATCCTTTCTTTTTAATATTATTGTTCCATTGAAAATCAGATTTAAATATAAAGATTATATCCTTACTTGTAAAGCGCTCTCGCCCCGATTTTTCGCGAAAGGTGCAGTAATCTTAAATCTATAGTGAGCATTTAAAATCCGGATCTTGCACGTCATCACCAGCAACAACCAGTCCTTCCAAGCGTCACAATTTTGCCATCGAACTCGACTAAAAAAATCTTTTCCTGTTTCTAAAAGCCATAAGCTTATCAAATAACTGTATTAATTATATTTGCTATCGGCTTTAACCCCTTATTTTTTGGCATGATTCATGCAACCCACTCTATTTTAGTATTTTTTCATCGTGCCTCGTCGTCTTACTTGCCCGTCATCCGGAAGGCGGGGTGGCAATGGAAAAAATTTTGTCACTAAATACACCAATCTAAACATTAAATGACTCCGGACAAGGAAGTTTAACATGCTTCAAAAACTGAGAGGCAACAATGAACGCGGTTTTTCCCTGATTGAGTTGATGATTGTTATTGCGATTATCGGTACCCTGTCAGCCATCGCTATCCCCAACTTTTTAGGCTATCAAACAAGGGGTCAGAATCAGGCAGCTCGGTCCCAAGCCAAGAATTTTCACAATCTGGCCTTGGGCTACTTTGCAGACAACGGGGGCGGTACTGTCACTAGCGCGAATATGACACCCGCTTACGTACCAAATCCTGAAGTAACTGGTGACGGCACATATGGAAACGTTGGTGGTACTATTACAGGCACCGGTACATTTGCTCACACCGCCTCAAGCACCACACATACAATAACAGGCAGTACCGGAGAGGTATCCTAATACCTAAAAACTGCATGAAAACTTTTGAAAAGGATATCATGCTTTATAATAGGGGATAAAGAGGCTACCATCCTTAGAGCCGAAGCAGAGTCAGAGTAAATCAATTTTGTCCTAAAGCGGAAAGGCAGGTCAATAAAACTACTACCGGGAAAAACTGACCTTTTTTTTCTGTTCTAAAAATGATGATCTCGTAAAAAATCACGAATGGAAGATTCCCTGCAGCCCCGCTGGTCGGGATCCTCCAAAGGCGGATAAATCTACGCTGCGCTTCGGCAAGCTTGCAGGAATGCGCTCGCTGTGCAGTTCAATTAGCGAATAATCCTCCAACACATCGTAGTTCATGAACCGTTTAATCAGCAGGTTACGAGTTTCTCCCGGTATTCTTTGATTTTCTCAATCAATACCGGTACAAATTCTCGGCAGTCGTCAACAATGCCATAATCCACCTGTTCAAAGACCGGTGATTTGGCATCGTTGTTGATAGCTACCATAGCTTTGGCACCGACGACGCCCACCATATGCTGCAATTCACCTGACAAGCCAACCCCGATATAAAGTTCCGGACTTACCATTTTGCCGCTCTGTCCGATCATCGTCTCCAGCTCGGTCCAACCTTCGTCAACCGCCGGCCGGGTGGAGCCCAGGGCGGCGTTCAGCGCTTTCGCCAGATCGGCAATCATGCCCCATCCCTCCTTGTCGCCGGCACCGGCACCGCCGGCAACAACGATGGAGGCAGACTCAAGGGACACACCCTCGGTTTCTTCACGAACGACTTTAAGGGTTTGAATGCGCCCGGGGATTGCATCCGGAACTTTTAGGGGAACAATTTCGCCTGTTCTGCTTTCATCCGGATGGGGGCTGGTAAAAACGCCTGTTGCGATCGTGGCCATCTGTGGGCGCTTTTCCGGACAAATGATCGACATCAGCCCGCCATATGCGGGAATTTTACTTATCAAAAGTTTGTTTTCATCGAGCACAAGATCAATGCAGTGCGCCGTCAATCCGGTTTTAAGTCCGGCCGCTATCAGCGGCGCCAGTTCCGTTCCCGTAGAGGTAGAACCGATAAGCATGATTTCCGGCCGGCGCTCTATTGCAAGTTTAACGATAATTTCAGTATAAATCTCCGGTTGATAAAAGGCCAGGTCGGGAGCGTTGCCCAAATAAACCTTGTCGGCACCGGCTGCAATCAGTTGCCGGGCTTGCTCACTAATATTATCTCCCAGCAGAACCACCTCTACCGAAGTTCCCAGCTCCGTAGCAAGTTTCCGTGCCTGGCCGATTAGCTGGAAAGAAACAGCAAGCACCTGACAATCAATCTGTTCGGCAATGACCCATACGGAACTGTCTTGTTTCTTCATAGCTGTTTTTAACCCTTCCTTTATATCACGCCGGCATCAGCCAGTTTTTTAACCAGTTGTTCGGCTTTTTCTTCCCTTGTGCCGGAAATTATTTCAACTGTCCGCCGGCTTGCTATCGAGTCAAGATTTGAAACAATTGTCGGCGATCCTTTTTGCCCCACAGTCTCTTCCAACAGACCTAATTGATTAATGCCCCACTCGGCAATCTCTTTTTTTCTGGCTTTGATAATGCCTGAAAAGCTGAGAGTTCTTGGAGTATTCAGCTCTCTGGATACCGTCAAGACAGCCGGAAGTTTTACCTGCACCAGGCGATATCCATTTTCCATGCCGGCCTTTACCTTCCACCACCGGTCGCCAAATTCAACCAGCTCTTTTACCCTTGTGACCACCGGTATCTTCAAAAACGTTGCGATTTGCGGTCCGACCCATTCCGTACTGCCGTCGCTGCTGGCCATCCCGCAAAAAACCACATCATACTCTCCTATTTGCTCTATCCCTTTGGCCAGAGTATACGCCGTAGCAAACGCATCAGCGCCGCCAAAAGCCTGATCGGTAAGCAGGTAGCCATGGTCAGCCCCCAGGGCCAGACATTCCTTGACAATATTTCCTGCCGGAGGAGGCCCCATGCTGAGTACGGTAATATGCGCATCAAGCTGCTCTTTAAGCTGCAGAGCGGCTTCCATTGCATTTTTATCCATAAGATTCAAAACCAGCGGAACGTCGCTCCTCATGAGGGTTTTGGTGACAGGATCTATTTTTATCTTGTGGGCCTCTTTAGGGTCCGGGACCGCTTTGACACATACGACGATCTTGAGCATTGTATAAATCCTATTTTTATTTAGTCCTGAAAAACCTGGTCCCATGGGCCAAGCCTGTCCCGCATTGCGGGGGTAAGAGATACCCGGTTCTGCCGAAAACCTTGAAAGTGCCTATGTCTGGTTAGCCGGTTAACCG
>JABMQM010000583.1 GCA_013203195.1 Desulfobacteraceae bacterium
CGTATGCGAAGCATCAGCGATTCTGGGCTCGCACCAGGGGCAACTGATAGTGCCCAAGCAGAGCACAAAAAACATGACCGTGGCTGTCGCCAGAATTCCCTTTTCATTGTAGGCATCGGCCCCGGAAGCATGGATCATTTATCCAAACGTGCCATGGATGTCCTTGCAGGCGTTGATGCAGTTGCCGGATATACCACCTACATCGAGCTGATTCGTCCATTGATTGAGGGTAAAATGATCATCAGTACACCCATGACAAAAGAGGTGGAACGGGTCGAAACTGCCATTGAGACGGCCCTGGACGGGAAAACCTGTGCCATCGTTTCCAGCGGGGATCCAGGTGTATACGCCATGGCGGGGCTGGTGTTTGAAATGTGTAATCGTAAAAATATTTATGTGGTTTCACCCGGTGATTCACCTGAGATGAAAATGGATAGCCGCAATTTGCGCATCGAAGTTGTTCCCGGAATCCCGGCCCTCTGCTCCGGTGCAGCTCTCCTTGGTGCTCCCTTGACACACGATTTTGCCGCCATCAGCCTGAGCGATCTGCTGACCACCTGGGAACAGATTGAACAGCGCCTGCTGGCAGCGGCAAAGGCTGACTTTGTCATCGTCCTGTATAACCCCAAAAGCAAAAAACGGGATTGGCAGCTTAGAAAGGCACAGGAAATTATCCTAAAATACAGAGATCCACAAACTCCTGTGGGAATTGTGGCCCGCGCCATGCGGGAGGGACAGAACGTGCAGATCGTACCCTTAAAAGATCTTCACAAAGAAGATGTGGATATGCAGACAACGGTTTTTATCGGCAGCAGTGCTTCCGTCACCTACCTTAACTATATGGTAACACCACGTGGATATTCCAATAAATATAACCTAAAACCTGAATAAACGCTGCAAGAGTTTGAAGTGAACTAAAGTTAAAAAAGGTTGTGCCCGTTAGCCCGTTATGCCTGTTAGCCCGGAATTTAATGCTGAACAACGGGCTAACCGGTTAACCGGCTAACCAGACATAGTCATTTAATGCACTGTAATATTAACTCATTCCAGGGGCAAAACAAAGCCTGGTCCTCTGGGCTATATATTTACTACTTGTCGGTTACACCGGCTTCTTCGAACGTCAGGACTTCATTGAAAACACGAAGCGCCCCTTCCATGATTCCCATAGCCAGCGCCCCTCCGGTTCCTTCACCCAGGCGCATGCCAAGATCGAGAATCGGCTCAAGTTCAAGATACTTCAGCATGGCCCTGTGGCCCGACTCCTCCGAGCAGTGACCGGCAAACATATAGTCGGCAACTTGCGGACAGAGGGCGTGGGCCACCAACGCGCCGGCCGTGGAAATGAAGCCGTCGATGACAACCGGACGGTTGTGAAAAGCTCCGGCCAGCACGCAACCGGCAATTCCCCCGATCTCGAATCCGCCGATTTTGGCCAGCACATCCAAACCATCCTTACGATCGGGCTGATTTATTTGAATCCCGTTGCGAACGGCATCTATTTTTCTTGAAAGACCCTGGTCATCCACACCGGTTCCGCGGCCGACCATCTCATCAATAGTCGTACCAATGATCACGGTTCCGATGGCCGCCGAAGGGGTGGTGTTGCCGATCCCCATGTCCCCGGTACCCAGAATTTCAACCCCTTTATGAAAAAGTTCGGTAGCAAGTTGAAACCCTGTTACAACTGCTTGTTCGGCTTCCTTACGTGTCATGGCCGCTCCCTGGGCCAGATTTGCCGTTCCTCCGGCTATCTTGTGTACCAAAAGTCGATCCCCTCCTTGGATGGCGTTTGGATTCAATACCGGGATGATGCCCATATCCACCACCCACACTTCTGCCCCAACTTGCCGGGAAATTGCATTGATTCCGGCTCCACCTCTCAGAAAAGTCTTGATCATTTCACCGGTAACTTCTTGCGGGAAAGCGCTCACCCCTTCGTTTGCCACTCCATGATCTCCGGCCATTACCAAAACAGCCTTACGATTTACTGAAGGTTTAAGGGTTTTCTGGATTCCGCATAACCGCTCCGAAATTTCATGAAGTTTTCCCAGTGCTCTTGGAGGCATCACCAGTTGAGCAGTTCGCTTACGGGCTTTTTCGATCCATTTGTAGTCAACTGGTTTAATCCCTTTTAAAATTTCTTCCAATTCCATATGGCTCCTTTCGTTATCCGCAATTTTAGAAAAATGCCAGTGGATTCCATTGTCCATTGAGATAGGTACAATTAATCTCAAACTCTATCAAAAACTGTTGAATCGGAGAAATAGGCGACTGTACTATAAATATTTTTTACTACTTAAATAATCTTAAATGTCTCTTCAGTTTCTTCCTGCCATCCGTCCCACAAGTATGCTTCTTCTCGACCTTTAGCGATTATTCGAAATGCATATTTCACCTGCTGTTCATAAAATTCGCAGTAGGGGCTGGGTGCGCTTAAAGTGCCTGAAACCATCTTCACTTCCGCAGGACACGGAGCGCCGCAGAAATGCCTGATAGCGCAATTTCCACACGGCTCGATCGCCTCAATTTTTCGAGCAGTGACATCTTGAAAGGGAGCTGACTTGAGAACGGCATTCAGGTCGTCTTGATATAAATTACCTCCCTTATACTCAGAAAAACCGATAAATTCACTGCACGGAAATACATCGCCTGTGGCCGACACGGCAAAGAAGCATCGCCCGCCGCCACATGGCGAGATGTCGCACATCAAACGCCTTCCCGTAGGTCCCACAATTCCGGCAAGTACATTGGCGAAATTGGCCACAATAAGCTTTTGGCCGCTTTTTTCAAAAAGCTCAAAGGTACGGTCCAGAGCCCGGCAGAAAATCTTCGCCAATACATTATTGTCTGGTTTTAAATCATGGCCGCCTTTTAAAGTACAACGGACAGGATTTAACATGACGACCTTTACCCCATGTTCGTGATAAAAATCCACCATATCCGGCAATGCATGCACATTTGCGGAAGTGACCGTAGTAATCACATTAAAGGCCGGATAACCTTTCAGCTTGTCCATAACCCTCACAACTTGTGAAAACGCTCCGCTTCCTTTCCAGTTTTTTCGTGTAGCATCAGCAATTTCAGCGCTGGGCCCATCCAGGGAGATGCCGATACCCACACCATGCTCCGTCAAAAAAGAAATGGCGTCATCATCCAAAAGAACGGCATTGGTCTGAATGCCGAAATGAAATTTTTCATGAAATGCTTTGATACCTGTAAACACCGCATCTTTTGCCAACATAGGCTCGCTTCCATGAAAGATCAGCTGAGGTATTTCGCCGCCGGGAAGTGTTTCGGAAAAAAAAACTGATAAGCGCGCGAGAGCATACAGAAGTTTTTTCTCTGTCATGGTTGTACCGTCACGTCGCATCCTTTCCGGTAAATAACAGTATCGGCAGTTAAAATTGCACCGTTCGGTTGGATTAAAATAAACGGCCGAAGGAGTCAGACCAAAACGAAGCCGATCCATTTCATCCCTGAATTCAGCCATCTGTTTTTGATAATTTACAACCAAATTACCGACAAGGGCTTCATCCAGGTCTGAATTGTCGACCAGAGCCCAGAAAGCGGTATCCGGCTCCAAAACAGCCACTTTATC
>JABMQM010000584.1 GCA_013203195.1 Desulfobacteraceae bacterium
TCGCCTTTAATAATAGATGTTGAACATTGATCTTCTTTCGCTGTTTTTTTAGAAATTCATGGTACGACGCTCCTGCAAAGCACGGATACGCATTTGAACAGACCAGCGGCCGGCTGTCGAAGGCAAGCAGACATCCGTTTTTCCGGAGAACAGGGCATTGATATTTCCCGTTATTCAAAGCGAGCTGCTCTGCCAGCGCGGTCTGTTTCGCTACGGTGATGCTGAAAACGGTTATAAACAGATCCAGACGACTCAGATTTTTCGGGAAATGCCATTTGCAGCACTCCCCTTTGCAGACGGGAATCGAATCTATACACTGCTTAACATAACCGAACCCCGCAGCTTTCTTATAAATCTGATGCCGGATACGGTTGACTTCACTCACCGCGCCGAATGCCCTGGCCTTCTTCTTTTCATTAAGCTGATCGTATATGCGTATGGCCGCCTTCAACTCTCCGACCAAAAGTTTCCGGTAATCCGTCATCGCTTTGAGCCGGTTTTCAAGTGTCGTTATATCGTTTCGCATGTTTTTGGTGGATTTGGCGTTTCCAATCTCTTTATAAATTTGGTTCTTCTCCAATTTAGTTGGTTTAAATTGATCCTATGGTAAAATAAGTTTCGTGATTCAAATGTACAATATATTAAAGATTTCATATATTTACGGGATCGCAAGCTGTGCCATTATGTTTAATTAGCCGCCCGCTCACTGCTCTCGCTCGACAAACGCAGACGGACGCAGAAATTTTGCCTCCGCGACCTGCGGAGGCAAAAACATCAATCGCTCCGCGATAATATTAAAGATTTTGCCTGAAAGGCATGATGCTTTTGCCTGGGCAGGGCGCCCAGGCAAAAAGAACTTATTGTCTGCGTATTGTCTGCGGTTTAATTTTATTTTTTGTCAGTAATCCTCCCGGTCATCAGGGCAACCTTAAGCCCGCCATGGGGCAGCAGATGGGTGGTCGATCTGAAAGGAACCATTCCGGCAAGGCGAAGATTGGGCGCAATCAGGACAAATTTCCACCCTTTGTATTCTTTTTGCAGTCTCTCGCAGACGGACAGGAAAAGCGCTTCACTTTCTCGTCGCGATCCCAGCCGTCGCCCAAACGGCGGGTTAAGTGTCACCAGCCCGGGACGGTTGGTCAGTTCAGTTGGCGAAAGATCGAAAAAATCCCGAATAGAAACGGCGATGATGCCGGACAGGCCGTGTTGAGTCACGCTGTCTTCAAGTTCGCGAGCTGCCCGGTCGTCCCGGTCCGAGGCAAAGATGAAAGGGGTGTTTGTTCGAACGATCTTCTTTTCTGCCGCCTGTTTCATATGCTGCCATCGTTCGGGTTGAAACGAGGGCCATTGCATGAAGGCAAAATCCCTGAACCTGCCCGGTGGAATCTTCCGGGCTATCAGGGCGGCCTCAATGGCAAATGTGCCGGAACCGCACATGGGGTCTACAAGGGGTTCTGTCCCGGTATACCCGGAAAGTATCAGGGCCGCGGCGGCGAGGGTCTCTCGAATGGGTGCCTTGGCTGCGCAGGGTTTGATGCCCCGCTTGTGAAGCAGATCGCCGCTGCTGTCAATGGACAGGGTCACACGGTCATCGGACAAGCGGACAAAGATCTGCTGGGTGACGGTCGGTTCCGGGGGGGCTTCTTCTGAGAATTCGTTTTGCGCAAAGTGGACGGCAATACTTGTCTGAACACGCCCGGCAACGGCGTCCTTATGATAAAGCCTTGAATGCCGAGAGGTCACGCGGATTTGGGTCGGGGCACCCGGCAGCAGAAAAAGCTCCCAGGGGACAGTGGTCAGTTTTTTTTCGAGTTCCCGAAAATTAGCGGCATGAAACGACTCGATGCGCATGAGGAGCCGGTTGGCGGTGCGAAGGTTCAGATTGGCAAGGTAGCAGTCGTGAAGCCGCCCCTCGAATTCAACCCCGCCTTCGACGATCGCCATGGGTGTCCCGGAAGGCAAGAGGACTTTCAGTTCCTCTTGGCAGATCGTTTCAAGGCCCGGTGCGGTTGCGGCAAAAAACGGCCTTTCTCGACCGATCACATGCCGTTTTATCCGTTTTTTAAGCGGCGTCTCAGTTGTCGCTCTGGTCATTTCTTTTCCATTTCATCCCACTTTTTACGGCACACTCTCGACATCTTTTATCTGTTATGCTGAAATCAGGCAAAGAAAAAATAATCTTTCCGGCCCCTGTGTGCTCAAAAGAAACGGGAGATAACAAAAGGTGGTTAAATACTATCAATTTGTCAAGAATAAAGATTTGTGGGGCTTAATTCGAAGATCATTTAACTGTTACCTGACCCCCCTTGTTTTCACTAAAAATGCTGACTTGACTTGGGCATCTTTGTGCTTAGGTTTGTAGCAATAAAATTAAAATCAAAGGAGTCTATTGTGGAAAAAGTTGAGAAAGACCTGTTCGTAAGCGTTGATTACAAGGGAACGCTGCAAAATGGAGACGTATTCGATACCAGCCACGGGCACCAACCCCTTGAGGTAAAAGTGGGGGCAGGGCAGTTGATAACCGGGTTTGAGAATGAACTGCTGGGAATGTCCCTCAACGAAAAAAAGACCTTCACACTCGAACCGGAAGAGGCTTACGGGAAAAGAAATGAGAACCTTAAACGCGACATTCCCAAGGCCGATTTTCCGTCTGAGTTGAACCCCCGGGTCGGCATGACGGTCGGCCTGCAAAACCCGGAAGGGCATCAGGTTCCAGCCCAAATTGTTCATTTGGATGATGAGAAACTGACCTTGGACATGAACCACCCTCTGGCCGGCGAAACGTTGAACTTTGAAATTGAGGTGGTGGGCATCAGCGACACACAGACTCAGGCTCCGTCCGGGTGTGGGTGTGGATGTGACTGTTCAAAGGACAGCTGCTAAAATAAGGGTAACGTTGCCATGGATTCGTTGGAAATTCTTGAGGACAGGCTGAGAAAGCTAGAAGAGAAAATCAGGCAAGCCAAACTGCAACTGCCCGCTCACTCCGTAAAACCAACCGTGATGATAACACTGCTCGACCTTGAAGACGAGCGTGACGCGATCCAGGAACAGATTAATTCCATTAAAAATAAAAACCAATATAAATTAAACAGTTATCGTGGAAAGCCAATATTGTAAATGGTGCCGCGTCTTGTAAGACGCCGCCATTCACTACTCAATATTTACCACCATTCGCATGAAGAAACGTATAATCTAAGGGGGCATCCCGCTGATTTCCTCGGCCGAAAATTTAACGATGCAATCTTCGGGCTAAAGCTCTTTTTTGTTAAAAACGATCAGCATTAACGTGGTTATCAGAATGATGAATAACAAGACATTCAGAATCGGTTGAAGGGGGCCCATGTAGCGAAAACTGCTTTGACCGATGATCGAATCGGCGTAGGCCTGCACCATGTAAACTTTCGGGTATAAAATTCTCCACAGGGCAGGGGGCGAGGCTGTGGCCGAAGGAACCGCTGTCTTTAAAATATCGCTGTTTAAGATTTGATGACCGCCGTCGGAAATATAGCCGACCAATAAAATTCCCACAGTAAAAACCGCGCTGATGAAATCCGGTAGATAAAGAGACAAAAAGCACGCCAAAACCGCAATAAAGAGAAGATTGATCGAACATACCAGGGAAGCGGTTAAATACCCGGGAATGGTGGCGCCGGTTTTTACCCACACCGTCAGAAAAATCGTTGCGTGCAGAATAAACATGAAGACCAGGCACAAAAACCATGTGCCGGCGATCCTGCCGAGAATGTATTGCCACCTGAAAACCGGCCTGGAAAGAAACAATATCAGGCTTCCGTCTTCGTGGTCTCTGCTGAAAATTTTCATGGATAGCAGGATGACGATCAAAAACATGCCGAACGCTATGACCTGGAAAACAATTTTTGAAACATGCCACGCAAGCGTAATGTTGTCCAACGGTTTCCCGTTGACGACATATTGACCGCTGTAACATCCGCGCATCATCAGCACGAACAGAATGGAAAGCCCCAGCAGAACATAAAAGCTTTTGTGCCGCATCTGGTCGCGAATGGTGTAGCCGGTGATTTTTAAAAAGTTATTCATTTTCCTTAGTACACGTATTCTTAAATACGGTATCGTATTATAATTGTATAATTTATAATCACCGCTGAGACGCAGAGGTCGCAGAGAATTTTTTTTTGCTTTCCGCTGAGAGAGCGGTAAACAAAAACATGCGTCCCTGTGGGATAAATAAATATCCACTTGTATTTCAATATAATATTACTTTTATAAAGCTTGAGCTATTTTCTTTTGCCGTCCCCTCAACGGCAAAAGAAATAATATTTAACTCTGCGACCTTTGCGTCTCAAGCGCAGCGGGCGGTAAAACAATATAAAAAAATACGTCATCGGACTTAAGAATTAGAGCACTTAGGTTAACAATTATATTAATTCTGTCACGATTTGAAACGTTCAGCTAAGGTATTTTATAAAAACATCCTCCAACGTCTCGTCGTCCTCTATTATTGAACGAATCGAATCCTTGACGAGGATTTTTCCGTTGTTCATTATTGCCAGCGTCCGGCATGTCTTTTCAACTTCCGAAAGGAGATGGGAATTCAAGAACACGGTAACACCGTTGTCACGCAGGCTCTCGAGAATTTTTCTCACATCCCGGATACCGATCGGATCGAGGCCTGTCACCGGTTCATCGAGTATCAGCAATTTGGGCTGTCCGAGTAGAGTTGCTGCGAGGCCGATTCGCTGTTTCATGCCCTTGGAATAAGCGGATGATTTTTCTTTTTCCCTGCCTTTCATGGAAACCACCTCCAAAAGCCGGTCCACTTCCATTAGCGCATCTTTTCCGGCCAATCCAATCAAAGAAGCGTGCCGCCGCAGATATGCAAGTCCGGAAAGATGCGAGGGGATCATGTGATGTTCGGCCAGATATCCGACCCGTTTACGTGCTGCGGGGTTGGAAACGGGTATTCCGTCGATCGTGATGCTGCCCGAAGTCGGTTTGATAAAGTCGAGGAGCATGCGGACGACCGTTGTTTTGCCGGCGCCGTTGGGACCGAGCAAAGCGAAATATTCGCCCTTCTCGATGCGATATGTTATGTTGTCGACCGCCGTAAATGTACCGAATTTTTTGGTGACGGAATTAAGTGCAATCATATTAGGGTCTTCTCCAATTTAGTTGGATAAGAGGGTCCAAGGTCAAGGACGGCGATCCGCCTCAGGCGGATTAACCACCCCGTACGATCTTCCGGACCTACCCCGATTAAATAGGATGGGGCATTTAATTGGGCAGGCGGGGCAGGCAGGAATACCTGGAGTATTTTGAGGATAGAGCTAAAGCTCCACTTCGTGCAAAATGTTGAGCCTGACCCCAGAGGAATAGGCTCTGCATTCCACGGGGCAGGCGCCGAAATTGGGCAAAAGGGGGCGTTTTGAAACGGGCTCGGTCGACAATGAAACAGCACA
>JABMQM010000585.1 GCA_013203195.1 Desulfobacteraceae bacterium
GGCCGAATTTGCTTTCGATCCATTGCTCAATCCCACTGTCTCCTGTGAGCAGCAGGATACCTATGGCTCTTGGGGAAATATCATCCGTTTTGAGAAGTTTTGATACTATTTCAAGAAACTGTTCAATCCAGGCCGGGTACTCGATTAGCTTGTTTGCGGTTCGCATGTTCGCCAGGTTTGCGATCACTTTTTGAACCCCGATTCCCTCCCTGGCAATAGTTGTACAGACATCGATGCCGAGCATTACCGCAAGTTTGTCGTAATCGATCTCAATTCCGCGAGATGTTGCCTCGTCAATCATGTTGATGTTAAGGAGCATTGGAAGGCCATACTCTGCATACTGGAGGGCAATAGCGATGGAACGTTTCATGTGTTTCGCATCTGCCGTCACAACAATCCCCTGGATGTCATAATCGGTTTTGTGGGGCAGAAGGATATCTCTGGAAGCCCTCTCGTCCTCGTTGCTCGAAAATATCGAGCAAATACCCGGTGTATCAAGCGCATCCGTGTCAGTTCCTTTGATACGTCCGGTCTTGATCGAAACCGTATTGCCGGGTATATTGATGCTTGCTGTTGCTTTGCCGCATATCCGTGAAAACAGGCTGGTTTTCCCTACATTCATGTTGCCGACAATGGTAATGCCTTGTTTCCTCTGTATAGATCCCGCCTTGTCTATTTTACACTCAGAAGATTTTCTCATTGGTATTGCCTACCTCTTGCACCTCTTTTTGCGAATTCATCAATCTTACTAATACCCAATAATGTTAGATAAGTCAAACAATATATAATGTCAACAATAAAGAAAGAATGAAGCCACTTTTTATACATTGACTTAACATTTAAGATGCTATAAATTGGAGCCAAAACGCGGACAGGGGGAAATATGAAGAAAAATGATGAACTTTCAGAAAGTTTAGAAGACTACCTTGAAGTAATACTGCAATTAGAGCAGTCCCAAAAAGTAGCCAGGGCAAAAGATATTGCCGCAAACATGGAAATCCAGCGTGGATCTGTTACAAGTGCCCTAAAAAATCTAAAAGAAAAAAAGCTTATCAATTATGAGCCATACAGTTTTATCACTCTAACCCCAAAAGGCAAAAAGCTTGCCAAAGAAATCACACACCGGCATGCTGTACTCAGGGACTTTTTGTTAATGATTCTGCAGCTTGATGAAGAAACCGCAGAATTAACAGCTTGTCGCATGGAGCATGTTATTGACAATAAATCGTTGGAAAAACTATTGTTTTTTTTTGATTTTATCTATAAATGCCCCAGGGCGGGCAAGGACTGGGTTGAAGCATTTTTGGATTATTGCTCATCCGGTAAGCTAGATCCGGAAAAATGTGAAAGATGCCTGGATGATTGCCACACGCGTCATCAATAATAAGCATAGCAAAAAGGTAGACGTTCATAGGTTCAGAGTTCCCCGTTCAGAGTTGCTTTTTCTTTGTTAACCTTTACTTAATTAACCCTACCGAGATACCTATCTATACCATTCTGAATATCATTGAGATTAAAAGTTCCCTTTCTTAGAGTAATATTATACCCCCATTCGACTCAACTTGCCGAAGCCTTGTAGTAGTGTAGCAAAGATTCCGCCTACCGGGCTGCAGAGATCTTCAGTACAAAGGATTGTTTTGCTCAAGTTATTAATAAAAATGGCGATAAGATTAAAAAGTGCAATGGTTTATGGTTTAGTAAAAAATAAAAACGTTCCATTTTACGAGTTCATCAAGTTTTAAGTGTTTGTAAATAAATGTAAGACCATAACCTAAAACCTAACACGTGATGAAAGTGAGTATTCAAGCAAATAATGATTAATTCCGGGAGGATGGAGATGGATATCATACATCAACCTTTAAACAAATTGGTAAGAGGCGCTATTTTTATCCTGCTGACTGCTCGGTCGCTACGGTTATATGTCGATTGTCCTGGTTACTGACCCGGAAGAGGCTCTTTTAAACAGGATAAACGCTTTAAGATTGGACGGACGAACTGATGATGCGATAATATTGATAAAAAATGAGGCCCGGGGGAAAATTAGCAATTTGGATATTTCCAGGATTTGCTCCGATCTTTTAAAAGAAAACCAGCAAATCCCTGAATGGTTGATTCACTCCGTCACCCATTTGGACCTGTTGAGCAAAGAAAATAAAAAATCCCAAGCCTATGAAGTATACAAAGAATGTATTGAACATAACGCCAACTTTACGCCTAATCCCAAAACCCTGTTTGAGATCACACAATTTCTGGCGCAAAGCGGCAAAGCCCAGGATGCATATAATGCCTGCGTTCATTTTACCAAAGTGCATCCAAAGCACGCTCTGATTCCAGAAGTTTACTTTTTTATAGCTAAAATTCTCAATGAAAAATTGAATAATAAAGCCCGGGCCAGAAAGGTCATGACCTGGCTGATTAAAAAGTTTTCGAAGCATGATCATGCCCCCGAAATGAGAAAATATCTTGCAACAATGAGCAAGGGGCCGGAAGCGCTTGCTGTTCAAGCCCTGTCCATGGGTGAAGAGAGAGCGTGCCCTGGCTGAAGCACCTCACCGCTGCATGATCTGAAATAGCAAAAGTGGTGACAAACTCTGACATTTAAGAATTGATCGCCTCCAGTATCTCTTTAATTACAGTATCGGCCTCTTCATATGGAACCTGACAGGTGCCTACCTTTTTGTGGCCGCCGCCTCCATATTTGAGTGCCAGAGAACCAACATCGACGCTGGAAGTTTTGTTAATGATGCTGTGTCCGACAGATATCATCATAAACTCCCGGTTCTTGCCGTCTACCAGTCGGACGGAAATATTCTGATCAGGATATAGGGTATATTCGATAAAACGATTGCCGCTGGGGATATCTTTTATTCCGCGAAAATCGAGAACAATTGCGTTACCTTCAATTCTAGCATGTTTTTTGATAAAATCTTGGAATTGCTTTGATTCTGCCCTATAAACATTAACCCGTTCCTTAACGTCGGGCAGGGCCATGATTTTTTCAATACTTTTTGTGCGGAGCAGCCAGGGAAGACTTATCATGAGGTCAAAATTACTTACTCTGAAATCATGATGATAACCTAAGCCGGTCCTGGGATCGGCAATAAAGGCCAGCATCATCCAACCTTGGGGATTGAGAATATCTTCTTTGGTATACTGGGCGGAATCGGCAATATCAACAGCCTTTATCAATTCTTCGAATTTCTTTAATTTTTTGGCATATTCTTCATTTGCCATGTAATACTTGTTAATAACATGGGCTGCGCTGGGTGCTTCTTCACAGGCACCCTTGAATTTTCCTTCCAGTTGCAACCGCTCCTGTTCACTTGAATGATGATCGAACCAGAGCCCGCATCCTTCCACTAGTGGAACATTGGCGAGTACATCATTTTCAGTTACCTCTATTTTGTTGTCCTGGAGATCTTTTGGATGAACATACAGGATCTTATCTATTATTCCCAGTTCATCTAAAATGGTTGCGCAAACCAGCCCGTCAAAATCAGAGCGTGTAATCAATCTCATTTCATCCTCCTTCAAGTAACGTATAACAAATAACGTTCAATTGAGCGTTATCTCTCAATTGGGGTGTTACTCTTGCAGTTTGCAGTCTTGGGCCCACTCCGGACAGGCTTTTTCCATTTCGGTCATGTACTTCAGCGTGCATTCCCCGCATTCCATTTCAACGTTGGGAACATCGCCGAACCTTTCCCTGATTTCCTCCGTTGAAAGATGCTGAACCCCACTGCATCCGCATTGGGGACATGCTGTTTGAATCTGATACCGTTTTTTAGTCATCGCTCTTCTCCCTAGTTTTTTTAAAACGTGACAAACAATTCTTTTTGGCTCAATTATAATGTTAAGTTACAGCAACTTGTTTAACAAATCTTGGGACAGGATATCTTCCTGCAATGCAATTTCCCTGATGGTCTTACCGGTCTCATGGGCCTTTTTAGCAATTGAGGCGGCGCGGTCGTAGCCGATATGCGGAACCAGGCCGGTCGCCAAGGCCAGACTTCTTTCGATGTAAGATTCACACACCTTGCGATTGGCAGTAATGCCCCGGATACATTTTTCGGCAAAAACTTTTGATGTCGCCGCCAGCAGAGAAATCGACTGCAACAGATTATAAGCTATTACCGGCAGCATGGTATTTAGTTCAAAATTGCCCCCCTGTCCTCCCAGCATAATAGTGGTGTCGTTGCCGGCGACTTGAGCGGCCGCCTGGAGTACCGCTTCCGGTATGACCGGGTTAACTTTTCCCGGCATGATCGAAGAGCCGGGCTGCAAAGCGGGAAGATTGATTTCTCCCAGCCCGCAGCGTGGTCCCGAAGCCAGCCAGCGAACATCGTTGGCAATCTTAACCAGACTGACGGCGATGGTTTTTAAAGAGCCGCTGGTCTCTACGGCAGCATCCCGGGCGGCCTGCGCTTCGAAACGGTTCTTGGCCGGCTTAAAAATCAAGCCGCAATAGTCCGAAATCAGAGCGATTACTTTGGCGGCAAATTCCGGGTGGGTGTTCAAACCGGTGCCGACGGCCGTGCCCCCCAGCGCCAGTTCTGCCAGCCTTTCCACAACCAAAACAACTCTTTCTATGCCCAGCTCTATCTGCCGGGCGTATCCTGAAAACTCATCACCGAGAGTCATGGGCACGGCATCCTGCAAATGAGTTCTACCGATTTTTTTGATACGATCAAATTCTGCTGCTTTATTTGCAATCGTTTTGTGCAGTATATCGAGTGAAGGAATCAGGTCCTTTTTGATGGATATTAAAGCGGCAATATGAATCGTCGACGGGATGACATCGTTGCTCGACTGGCCCAGGTTGACATGATCATTGGGATGAACCGGTGTCTTGTCTCCCTTTTTGCCGGTGATGATTTCGTTGGCCCTGGAGGCGACGACTTCGTTCATGTTCATATTTGTAGAGGTTCCCGATCCGGTTTGAAACACATCCACCACGAACTGGTCATCAAATTTTCCATCCATCACTTCCTGGGCTGCTTTAATAATTGCCTTGGCGATGTCCGCATTCAGAAGGCCGAGCTCTGCGTTCACCCGGGCGGCACATTGCTTTATTAGTGCAAGTGCATGCATGAACGCCGCTGGAAGTGTCAAACCGCTAATGGGAAAGTTTTCCACCGCCCGCTGTGTCTGCGGGCCAAAATAAGCATCCACAGGTACACGTACCGTTCCCATGGAGTCTTTTTCTTCTCTAAAATCCATTTTTCAGCCTATTCTTAAAGTAATTTCACCGCAGAGTCGCAGAGATTATTTTTGTCTCTCGCAGAGCTCGCAGAGGTCACAGAGATTTATTTTTCTTTTTTTCCTTTCCGCTGACCCCAGAGGAATAAGCTTCGCATTCCACAGGGCAGGGAGGGCGGAAAGCAAAAAGACTCATCCATGGTGGGGATAGAAACTCTTTAAATATTTACCATTCATTACGAACATCTGACTAAGGCTGCAAACCTCAAATGGTCCTATCGTCCCGCTTTCAGCGGGACTGAGCGATTTTCCTTTGCCGTCCTCTCAACGGCAAAGTAAAAATTATTCATCTCTGCGCCCTCTGCGACTCTGCGGTGAACTATTACGTTTTTTGATCTGTGTATTATATGTTCTGTTTCTCAATAAAGAGGGTAAAGAAATGCCTACACC
>JABMQM010000586.1 GCA_013203195.1 Desulfobacteraceae bacterium
ATTCAGTTCTACCCTAATTGAGCGTAAACAAAATAAAGAGAGTCAATTATTGTTAAATATTTCAGGGTATAATGTGGATGGGCACTACCTATGATTTTTTCTCTCGATCTTTCTTGGATCTGGCCTTTAACTTTTCCATTAGTTCCTGAGCTTTTCTTTTCGCTTCACGCTCTTTATCATCAAGGACCTCAGCCCATGGCTGGGTTATGCGCCATGTCAGCTTACCGCTGAGCGGCGGCTCCGGATATGCCCCTGGATCGTACAATGAATAACCGCGAAACTCTACAGGGCTTTCCTGGTAACAGGACCAAACAGCCTTTCTGATTAGATCCGGATCTCCTTCAAATTGAAGATCAATGACAGAAAGCTGCTTCCGGAAACGCTCAATCATCTCCATGGACAGGTTGAACAAAAAAGGATGGGGCGCACCGGTCTCAATGATACGTTTTTTGTCATCAACGCCATGTTGAATTAAAGCTTTTAAAGCCTCCCCGGTCGAATGCCCCATAGATTCCGGCCCACCGACGATTAGATAGCGTATGTTAGGATTCGCAACGATGTTGCATACAATTTTTTCAAACCCAATATTCTCGGTCTGGACAGTGCCTGATAGAGCAGCCCCCGTTTCTATCCCAGCCCTTATAAGATTTTCAAGTTCGGGAGGGATTTTGTCTCCGTCACAATTCAAAATTATGGCCACGGCAACCGGAGAAAAATCATTCCCCCTTAGATACCTGCCATCCTCTGAAGGATAATCAGGATGTGGATCGACTTTTAGCATATTTTTCCTTTCAATCCCCTGTTTAAATTCAGGCAGTTAATGGTTGAGATAAGGGGCTGACAGCGCGTCAGGGCTGGCAATCCCTCTTGAGCAATTGGTTAGCTGGATTTTCCTTTGGTTCACTCACCAGTTTTTGCCGGCTTTATATCGAGTAAAGGTGTTCCATTAAGACAGTCAAGACCTTTCACATATATAATTTTGTTCTCAATTTTCTCAATTTTTACAACAGCAGCCCCTATTGGATTTGGCCGGTTGGGTGTTCGTAGCGCAAAGACTCCAGAAAATTCGGCCGTTTTTCGTGAATTTTGCTGCAGTCTTTTGCGGTCTACATTTTCAAACCAATAAAGAATCAATATTTCCTGCCCTGCACTAAGCCCCAACAATCCGTCAAGTAATTCTTCCTTGACAACCAAACTACAAAGAGGGCCGTTTGATTCAATATTCCTGGGACATTCATCAATATATTTGTATGGAGTTTCTATGTGGCCAATAAATTTAACAACTGCTTCCATGATTTCATCTCTCTTGCCGGCTTGCAAGTATTGAATTAAGCGCTTCGCGCAGTTAATCTCTAAACAATTGAAGTACCCTGCAGATTGCTGCAGGGAGCTTCAATCTTTTAATCATTTTTTTTTCATATCCCTCGTCAGCGGACAATGGAAAAGCCCAGGCGCACAGCCTCGGTACGCTCCTGGTAATTGAGCAAGCTCTCCGCCAAAGCGTTTGTATACTGGGCCTGTAAGTAAAAATCGAAACTGTTGAACGGAAATCGGTGAATCGGGTAGGTTAGGTCCAGTTGCACCGACGCCCCTTCATCCGCCCATCGAAAAAAAGATCCAAGCACGAAACTGTCCGGGATCCCCAACTTGATTTCCAGCTCGAAGTAGCCTCTGTAGTCATCAAGATCTGGGTTGGTTTCCTCGTCGTTGTTGATGTATGCCCACATCTTAGGCGCGACCTGCAGCCCGTAGCCGAGTTTGGGGTCGTAAAAAATGAAAACCGGTTTGGCGTAAAGAAAATTCGTGCTGCGTGAAAATTCACCGTCACGCCCGTTGGATTCATGCTGGAAGCCGGTCTGAATGAAAAAGCCTTTAATCCAAGAAGGGCGACTGTTTATGTTGGGTGACAAGAAAAACAGTTCCGGCTTGTAGCTGGTATCTTTAAATGGTGCGGAGTTCGACTTCAAATCCCAAAACGACGTCTGGGTGTATCCGAAATGCAAGCCTTTCGCCAGCGGCGCTTCAGTGTTCATAGGTCGGTACTTGAAGCTGATCTGAAACTTGCTTTTGCTGGGATCGGTTCCGACCAGAAAGTACATCGGCTCATAGGCGGTCAGGTTGGCCAGATAAGGTTGGTACAGAGTGAACAGCGAATCGAGTGTGGCATAAGCTTCCGGCGATTCGGAGCCGCCGGTATCGGGGACTTGTGTTTTTGGCTGTGCGGCAGCGGCAACCACAAACATCACCCCGACCGCGTCAAACTCGCTGACCGACATGCGTACCGGCCCCTCGATACCTGTGGGGACGGTAAACGCATAACGCCCTTTTACAAATCCGTTTTTCCCCAAAGCAGCCGGCACCTCCTGAAATGGATGGGCTGCGTCTGCAATCGCCTCTACGGTTCGGCCGTCCGACTCAACGCGGCAGGTCAGCCGGTTTGGAAGCTGCACTGAAACGGTATCATCCCCGGTGTTGTGAACGTAAACAGAAAATTCCGCCTTCTGACCGCTTTGAGGCATCCCCGCCGGCGGCGCAATGATTGTTTCTATATTGCCGGCAAACACCGTGGTACCGGCAATCAGTATCCAAAAAACGCTCAGCACTCTCATTTGGCCCTCTCATCCGCGCATTGAGCAGGTCCGGTTGATTCCCGATCCCTGCCCCTATTGTCCATCCATAAATGGCCCTTTTTTGCCCTGTTAGGCAAATGGTATCAAATCTTGACGGGCTGTTGGCGAAATCGATTTTTTACACTTTTCATGATTTGGCACATTTAGCTAATGTTTAAGATGTTGAATTTATTATAACCTA
>JABMQM010000587.1 GCA_013203195.1 Desulfobacteraceae bacterium
GAAATTAAGCAGCTTTGTTTTACAAAGAGTGACGCCCTGGAAGATGAAATAAAATCTTTTGTACAATCGGTCGCAAACCGTAAAGTACCACAGGTTACGGGACAGATGGGACGTGATGCCCTAAAAATAGCTTTAAATATTATGGAGCAAATCAAAAATTCTGCCAGCCGACTGTCCGACTTTAGAAAATGATTAACTCGCAAAAAGAACCCCAATTATCAAGACTCAATTGAGGTTTTTTCAATCCGTCGACACGATAATTTTAACATTTTTAGGTGCATTTTTACTAATACCAATGGGTCCCATTTCCGAAAAAAAGTGTGTAATGATAATTGCAGGTGAAGCTTCCGGCGACCATCACGGGGCCAAACTGGTAAATGCCATGCAAAAAAAAAACAATGCGCTCTTTTTCTGCGGCATCGGCGGACAGTCTCTCAAAAATGAGGGTGTCAGGATTTTAGTTGATGCTTCCGAACTTGCCGTTGTGGGGATTACGGAGGTTTTATACAAAATAACCAGTATATTAAAAGGACTGTCGGTTGCCAAAAAAGCCCTTAAAACAATGCATCCCGACCTGCTCATCTTGATCGATTTTCCAGATTTTAACCTTAATGTCGCTGCGACTGCCAAGAAGCTCGAAATACCCGTGCTTTATTATATCACCCCCCAGGTTTGGGCCTGGAGGTCGGGCCGTGTTAAAAAAATAGGAAAATTAGTGAATCATGTGGCGGTTATTTTGCCGTTTGAGGCAGATTTTTTTAAAAGGCATCAGATCCCTGTGACATTTGTCGGCCATCCTTTACTCGACAATGACCATTCTTCCCCTGCCGCTGCCTTGGAAAGGCCGGCCGAGCCTAATCCTACCGTCGGCTTACTCCCCGGCTCCCGTGACCGGGAGATTGCCAGGCATCTGCCGGTGATGCTGGATGCTGCGCGGATATTGGCAGAACGGATCAAGAATATAAAATTTGTGATTTCACTTGCTCCTTCTGTGGAAAAACAATACGTGGAAGCGCTCATTGCAAAACACAAAGCTTTAATTAACTTTGAGATGGTTGAAGGCGGGGTGGATGAAGTTTTCGAAAAATGCAGACTGGTCGTTGCCGCTTCGGGTACGGTTACCCTGGAATCTGCAATTTCCGGCACACCGATGGTAATCATCTACAAGCTGTCCCCGATTAGCTACTGGTTGGGCCGGATTTTGATCCGTGTAAAACATATCGGCCTTGTTAACCTTATAGCAGGTAAAAGGATTGTTCCTGAACTGCTGCAGGGGGAAGCCTCTCCCAGTAAGATAGCAGATACAGTTTTTGAGATGTTAAATGACGTTCCCGGTTTGGAGCGTTTGAGAAATGAGCTTTTGAGCACAAGAGATGCGCTGGGTGAGCCGGGAGCGTCGGAGCGTGTTGCTGATATAGCCCTGAATATGCTTTACCCGGATATTGCAAGAGCCGATATCACCGCATCCACTGTGTTGTGAAGCATTTGCTGTGGCGAGATTGCACTGAATATGCTTTGACCCCGAAGCTTGTGACTGTTCAGCCACTAAGACACAAAGGCACGAAGAAAGGGACTGAATTAAAAACCTTTATCAAGATGTTCCCGTTCACGGGGTATTTAGTTAGGCTTTATAGGGAAGCATTACAGACCTTCTGTGCTGTTAGTAGCTTGTCATTGGTCATTTGTTATTAGTCATTTTATAATCTTCGTGTCTTCGTGGCTGAATTATTAACGGATATTTAATTACATTACCCATGATGAAAAAAATATCAAAACCGATCTTAAGAGAGAGACACAAACGGATCCTGGCTCTGATCAAGGAAAACAGGTTCCGTCTATTTTTGGCAATGGTATGTATGCTGGTCATGGCGGCAGCAACCTCGGCCACTGCTTTTTTGGTAAAACCGGTACTGGATGACATTTTTTTTAATAAGAACACCATGATGCTGAAGATAATCCCGCTGGCCGTTATTCTGATATACTTGCTCCGTGGTCTGGCAACGTACGGGCAGGACTATTTGATGAATTATGTGGGTGAAAGCATTATCAGGCGTTTACGCGATGACCTCTATAGCCATATACAGGACCTGCCGGTCGCCTTTTTTCACAAAGAAAAGACCGGTGTACTAATGTCGCGTGTAACCGGCGATGTCGGTATTGTCAAAACCATGGTTTCGACTGCGGTTACAGGCTCATTAAAAGATTGCTTTACGATAGTGGGCTTAAGCATCGTTATCTTTTACCGGGA
>JABMQM010000588.1 GCA_013203195.1 Desulfobacteraceae bacterium
AAATCTTTGGTCAACTTAATATACACGCCTTCAGGAATCTGATACTTATTGCCTTCATCCTGGGCAGATAATAGAACCGGCATACACAGGATCAAACAAAACACAGCTCCTGCCGGCAAGACTCCAAGTTTTTGTCTCAACCTTTGCATTGTGTTACCTCCAATTTGTGAATATCTGGTGTTTTAATAAGCACATCTTATGCCAACAAGGAAAAGAATAAAATAAGGCGGGGCAAAAACAATCGCGGAATTAATGAAGAACTTCACGCCTAAAACTTCGTGAATTCAGCTTTTTTACGAATTCATCAAATATAAAAATCGACAAATGTTCCTTTTTCAGGGGGGGCGCCAACTCTGCGTTCTATGATTTTATCAAGGGTTACCATATCCTGTTGATTTTGGGCGGGGAAGCCGGAGGTCAATTCTTTCTCAAGGGTTTTTCTCTTAGGCGGGTTGACCACCATCAGCGGCCAGACAGTATCGAGCTTGGTCGTCACCTTCATTTTAGCTCCTTTGTCGAACTTATCATTTAATTATACTATTATATCTCACAAATCGAGTTTTGCAACCCAAGTAGGCAAAATTTTCCGCTCAGCCTTTAATGTTCAGGCAAATTATGACCTTTGAACATTAGACATTTTTCCAAATTATATTCACGTCATTTTTAATTCCCTGCATTTGTTAACAAAATATGTATCGCCGGCATTTTGGCACGCTGTTTGCTGGATATATTGAAAAATCTTTAAGAAAAGAAAGTAAAGGTCTAAGAAAAATCATGGACACGATGATCCTGAAACTGATTTCTTCGTCAGCAAATCAAAAAACAGCAAATCACGACAAGGGCTTAAAATCAGCCCAAGGCAGTGGTGATCTTTTTTCCGGCATTTTAGAATCCTTAAACACTGCTTCCCAAAAGTCTTTCCAAGAGGCCCAGGCGCCTGGGGAGGCCGGTACGTCCACAAACAAAGACCGCTATCATACCTATCTTGCATCGTTGCGCAAAGCACTTTTGGCAAAGGGGAAACCATTAAACAAGGCCGCTTTAAAAGACGAAGATCTTGCTTTAATCAATAAGTTTATGCGGCAGTGCGGTTTTTCGCAAAAGAAAGTGGACCAATTTTTAAAGGAACTGGCCGAGAAGAGCCCCGGGGGGCAAATTAATCTTGCCCGCTTTTTTCAAGAGGCAAAGGAGCTTGCCGGCCCTAAAACCAAAAAAGAACAAGGCAGTTTCCTGGAACCGGCGGCTCTTCCCCACCTTGAATCGATCCTGAGAACTTTTGGTCTTACGCCCCAAGAACTGGAACGGGTCTTTGGTGCCGCCAGGGTTGCAGACGGGCGTATGGATATGGGCAAATTTGTCGCAAAATTGAAACAGGTCAGCAAGCATATAAACAAAGAAGCACCGGATGCCGCCGCTGCCAAGATAGATCAGCAGCTTGCGGACAAATTGAAGATGCTGGGTATTCACATGCCTGCAAAAGCCAAGGGCGGCACGATTACACTCAAAGATTTCATAGCATCGCTGGAACAGACGGCAGGCGGTCCGGATGGACGGCATAAGCTGTCGCCTGAGATGCAGACTACCATGGAGCAGATATTGGCAAAGGTGGTAGTGCCCGGTGAAAAAACCCAAATCACAGTCTCTAAGCCGCTGGTTGCCAATCCTGAATTTGCTGATTTTAATTCCCGCGCCAAGGCAAAAAAGGGTGCTGAATCAGTTGAAAAAGAGGAGCGTTTATCAGCGTTCAAGCCGGCCGGCCGGCCGGGAGCAGACGAGAAGCTTCCAGCTTTTGCAGATGAAAAAGGCAGGTCGAATGCCAACGGCAGACCCCCGGACCTAAAACATGTTAATGCGGCCAGAGCAGCCGATATGATTTCCGGATTTAAAGGCGGCCGGGGCTCAAAACCGGGTATTAATGCCGAAAGTTCCAATATACAATCGCAAACAATCGCAACCAGCATCAGCCCACAGACGGCCGCAGCTACCATTACGGATGCGGTAAACAGCGCCGGGCAGCACGGGAAGCCTCAGGATTTTTTGCCGACTTATCTGGTTGATCAGGTCGGCCGGCAGCTGTCCAGGGCTCTTCTTAGGGGTGACCGGGTCATCAGGTTGCGTTTGAAACCGCCGGAGCTGGGAGCAGTTAAGATCGAGATGGATATCAAAGACAATGTTTTAAGGCTCGAGATGATAGCCGAGAACAGCTCGGTAAAGGAACTTCTACTTTCCAACGTTCACGAACTGAGAAATGCCCTGACAGCGCAGGGGATAAAAATCGAAGGGCTGGATGTTCAGGTCGGTCATGATTTCAACCATTCCTTAGCTGATTCAAAAGAGGGCTTAAAGGAGAGGCAAAGACTTATCAAGGAGCGGGAGAGAGGCTTGTTGGCGGAAGAAATCATGATGGACGATCCGGAATCATGGCTCCGCAACAGGGCCGCAGGCGAGCGTTTATTGAATTTAGTGGCATAAAACATAAAGAGAGACCTTTGGAAAAGGAGCAGCACAATGTATATAAATGAACTCTTACCGACTACTAATCAAGCCGTTAATACAGGTGTGGAGACCTCCCGCGAAAAGGAATTGGGACGGGATTCTTTTTTGAGGCTGCTGGTTGCCCAACTCCAGCACCAGGACCCCCTTAACCCCATGGAATCAGCGGATTTTACGGCCCAGTTAGCGCAGTTTTCCAGCCTGGAGCAGTTATTTAATGTCAATGACAATCTCGAGGTAATCAAGGATTCCAAGAACGAACAGGTTCTTGAGAATCTGCTTGATTATATCGGGAAAGAGGTCAAATCCATTGAAAACAACATTACCGTGTACGATGGAAAGGCATCCGGGGGCTCATACACGTTAGCGGAGCCGGGGGATGTAATTATATCCATACTGGACGGCGAAGGTTCGGAAATAAGAACAATTTACAAAAGCGGCCAGGACCCTGGAGAATATGACTTCTATTTTGACGGAAAAGACGACAAGGGCTATCCGGTTCCTGACGGTGATTATACCTTTAGCGTCCAGGCGGTTGACAATCAAGGCGCCCCGATCGTGGTAGATTCCGGCTTGTCGGGAAAAGTGACGGCCATTACCTATCAGGCCGACATCCCTTACCTGGTGGTCGGGGATCAACTGCTCAGTCCGAAAGCCGTAACAGAGGTCAGATTGAGTGAAACACCCTAACCCGGATAAAGTTGAAAGGTTCAGAGGTTCAGAGGTTCAAAGGTTCAGGGTTAACCCGGAACGCAGAACCCAGAACCTGGAACCAATCAGTTTAGGTAGAACACAGATGACACGGATTTTGCGGATTTTAACGGATTTTATATTATTTTAAGGGAGTAAAATTATGTCTATATCAAGCTCCTTATATACCGGTATGAGCAGTCTTTTCTGTCTTAGTGACAAGCTGGGAACAATTGGAGACAACATTGCCAATGTCAATGCCACGGGATTCAGGGCCGGTCAGATAAGTTTTGAAGATACGCTTATCGAGGCGACCAACACCGGTGGTGTCCGGCTGAGTCCGGAAGGGATCAAAAGTGATTTTTCAACACAAGGGTCCGCCCAGCCCTCCGATATAGCGACCAATATGGCCATCACGGGAGAAGGCTTCTTTATTCTTAGTGATCCGCAAGTGACCGGAGCTACCTATTATACCAGGGCCGGAGAATTCAGCTTTGACTCCGATGGTTATCTGGCCAACACGCGTGGAAAAATTGTTCAAGGTTATCAAATTGACGCTCTGGGCACGGAACAAACCGCATTGACCGACATTCAACTCACTCTTTCAACGCCTGCCGCCACTCTCTGGGATCCTACCCCTGTACCTCGATTAGTTGCAGATCCAATAGCATCGACAAAATTAACCTTAAATATAAATGCGGATGCCCGTTCTTTAGAGCATTCTGCCGGCGGACTCTTTGGTGAATGGGATGCCACCCAGGCGGAACCCATGGATGCAACCGCTTATGAACTGCGGTCATTGCAGGATATATATGACAGCGCCGGCGCCCAGCATTCCATCGCCATCTTTTTTGACAAAACCGCGGTGGACAAAACCTGGGAATATCTGATTACCTCTCCGCCGGATGTGCCGGGGCCTCCAGCTACGGATGGGATTCTCGGAAGGGGCGCCATTACTTTTAACAGCAATGGATATATAGAGGATATGACACTTGAAACGGGAAGCGGATGGGCGGCGGTAGCCCCTAATGCCAATGGATATCTTGCCTTTCAAACACCTTTTGTAGGGGCGGCGAGTATAGAGCTGGATCTGGGCGTCAGCAATACGGCCGGCTCCTGGCTGTATGCGGGTCAGACGTCAACCCAGTTCGGATATGGTTCTTACACCAAATTTTCGGATACGGACGGCTACGCAGAGGGCGATCTGGTACGCTTTGCAGTAAGCACGGACGGTGTCATCAATGCCAGTTTTGACAATGGTGTCAACCGGGACCTTTACAGGGTCGGGTTGGCCAATTCTAATGATCCTGCCAGCCACTTTAAGAGAATCGGGTATTCGCTTTATCAGGCAGATCTGGAAAGTGCGGCGCTGATTATCAGCGATAGACCGGGCCTTGCGGGCTTAGGTAAAATCATGGGAAGCTCTCTGGAAACTTCAAATGTTGATATAGCCGAGCAGTTTGGAGACCTGATATTTACTCAGAGGGCTTTTCAGGCAAATTCAAAGAGCATGGTTGCGGCTGACGAAATGCTCAAGACCTTGATAGGGTTGAAGAGGTAGGGGTTCAGGGTTCAGGGTTCAGAGGACTGAAAAAGATGAACATCGAACATCGAACGTTCAACATCGAATGGTGAATGAAAGAAAAAGGACGAATGACGGACAACGGACAACGGACAGCGGACAACAAATAACGAATAACAAAAATAATAGGAGGAAGTAAAATGTCACTTACAAGTTCACTCTTTTCAGGCATCAGCGGCCTGAGTACATTAGGCAACTCCATGACCGTGATCGGCGATAACATCGCCAACATCAACACGGTTGGGTTCAAGGGCAGCCGGGTCACCTTTCAGGACGTCCTGAGCCAGTCCGTGGCCACAACCGCCGGTTCGGCCCAGGTAGGGCGCGGCACATCCCTGGCTGATATCACCGCTAATTTTGGACAGGGGTCATTTGAATCGACCTCGAGCTCAACGGACCTGGCTATTGGAGGTGACGGTTTCTTTATTGTCCGTGATCCCAACAGCGCATCCGAATATTACACGCGGGCCGGCGAATTCCGGCTTGACAAGGACGGCAACTTTACCAATCCCGAAGGCTACATCGTGCGCGGGTGGGCACTCGACGCCGTCACGGGTGAAGACACCGGCTCGATTACGGATGTTGTCCTGCAGTCTTTTACGTCATCGCCCAAAGAGACAGACCTGCTGACGCTGGCCGTCAACCTGGATGCCGACGCAACCAGCAAGGTGGCCTCCCTTTCAAATACATGGGACGGGTCTGCAAGCACTCCGATTGCCGCCGCCAGCTACGAATATCAGTCCACTTTGAAAGCTTATGATACCCTGGGCAGCACCCACGATATCAGCATCTATTTTGACAAGAAGTCTTCCACCAACTGGGAATACATCATTACCTCCAACCCGGCCGAAGACAAGCGGACCTTCGCAGCCACCGCAGAGACAACTACGGTTGCGTGTGTTGCCGATGTAGCCGGGTCGCTTAACAATAAATATTTTGAATTTTCAACTTACGGCGTTAACGCCGATGATTATTATGTTTGGTTAAATGTTAATGCTGCCGGTGTTGATCCGGCCCCGGCTGGTAAAACGCCAATTGAAGTTGCTTTAGCAACCGGTGCAACCGCTAATGCTGTTGCAACTGCAGTTCAGCTTGCGGTTACAGCGGAAACTGATGTTACAGCAACGGTACTAACTAACACTGTTACCATCACAAACGACATTGACGGTGATGTGACAAGGACTGCCGAAGGCGGCAGTACCGCTGCCACCGGCTTTACAATCACAGAAACAGTACGAGGAGGCCTGGCCGCGGATCATCCCTTGCAGGGGCTGCTGGCCCGGGGAGAGCTTACTTTTGACACTTCCGGTAACATTACCCACGTAGATCAGTGGGTAACTAACGCCGCTACCGGAGCTATTACCGCGCAGGTAGATGGAACCGACACCACCTCCGACGGTTTCTTTGATTTTACCGCTCAATTTATCGCCGGAACCGACCAGGATATCGAGGTTGATTTTGGAATTTCTTACCTCAGCAGCCTCTGGACCAAAGGGACGCTGGCGACCTCCCAGTTTGCCAGCGCCTCCAACACCGCCTTTCAATCGGCCAACGGATACGGGGCCGGCGACCTTCAGGCGGTTGCAGTGGCAACGGACGGCGCCATAACGGGTAAGTACTCCAACGGAGAGGTCATCCCCCTCTACAGGGTGGGCCTGGCCAAATTCCAGAATTACCAGGACCTTTACAAGAGGGGCGGAAACCTTTTCGAAGAGACCAGGGACAGCGGCAACCCCATTACAGGCAAGCCCGGCTCCTCCGGTCTGGGAAGCATCTCGCCCAACTCGCTGGAGCAGTCCAACGTGGACATTGCCGAGCAATTTGTCAAGATGATTACCACCCAGCGCGGGTTCCAGGCCAATTCCAAAATTATTACGGTGACGGACCAGATGCTGGCAGAACTTATACAACTGAAGAGATAGATTCTTCATTTTGCGACGAACCCCCTGTGGAATGCGTGTAAGGATTCCACAGGGGTTCGCCATGACAATATTTTGACGTTTGCCTCAATCCTTGACGGCATAGTTAAGCCGGATCCTGGTCAAACCAAGTCAGAATATTTATATCCTTCCGTAATTTAACACTATATCATCCTTCTCAAAAAATAATTCCCTTTAGCTAAAAAATGGCACGAAGGTTGCTGTATATCTGAAGAGAAAAGCTTTATTTGTCTCTAATTTTATTTTTTAAGGAGATTTTATGGATATCGCAACTATTGTAGGTGTTATTTCTGCATTCGGTCTTGTAATTATCGCCATCTTTATGGGTGGCGGGTTAAACATCTTTATCAACGTGCCGGCTTTAATGATTGTCTGCGGCGGCACTCTTGGGGTGACAATGATTAATTATCCCTTAAAAGATGTGCTGGGAGTTTTAAAGGTCGTTCGCAAAGCGCTTTTTTCCAGAACTATTGCGGTCAAAGAACTCATCGAACGCTTTGTCAATTTTGCCAACAAAACCCGCCGGGAAGGTATTCTGGCTTTGGAGAGCGAGCTAAAGGGGGTACAGGACGAGTTTTTGAAAAAAGGAGTTCAGCTTTCTATCGACGGGTTGGAACCGCAAGAGATCAAAGATATTCTGGATACGGAGATCGACTTTATCAAAAGCAGGCACAACTTGGGAGCGGAGGTTTTCACCACCATGGGAACATTTGCCCCGGCCATGGGTATGATCGGCACATTGATCGGATTGGTACAGATGCTCCAGAGCATGGATGATCCCAGTACCATCGGTCCGGCCATGGCGGTGGCCTTGCTGACGACCTTCTACGGCTCGATTTTGGCCAATATCATGTTTATGCCTGTAGCCGGGAAGCTTAAGACGCGCAGCAAAGAGGAGATGCTGAGCAAGGAGATGACCATTCAGGGGATATTGTCCCTTTCCAATGGTGACAACCCCCGGGTTCTTGAGCAGAAACTCCTGGCCTTTATACCACCTAATCAGAGAGAGTCTTCTTTTAAGTAATGGCTTTAAAAAAGAGAAAAATAGATGATGAAAGCGCCGGCGGCATAGGTATGATGATGACGGTTTCGCTTTTTATGATACTGCTCACTTTTTTTATTTTACTCAATTCTATTGCGGTAATGGATGAGAGCAGAATACGCATGGCTTTAGGGTCACTCATGGGGGCCTTTGGAGGGCTGCCCGGTGGATTGTCCCCAATGGCTTCAGGGGATGATATTGTGCCGCCTTCAGCACCTCTGATGACAGAGGATTTAAGCGTTGAACAGCTTGTAGCGTTGTTGACTAAACCTGTGCCGGTTGTAGCAGATGAAATCATGGTTCGCGCGATAGAAGAGGGAGAAGTAGTTTCTATAAACGAAAAAGATCTTTTTACCAAGGATAGAACCGGGATTAATCCGACCATGCGTCCTTTTTTAAGCAAACTGGGCAGCCTTATTAGAAAGGGAGACTTCCCGGTGGAGATCGTTGGGCACACCGATGCCGGAATGCCCCAAGAGAAGGGATACACGTCAAATTGGGAGTTGTCGGCCCTATCGGCGCTGAGAGTGCTCAAATATTTCGTGTCAGAGAGCAAGGTAGCCCCCCGGAGACTTACGGCCTCCGGACAAAGTAGTCACCATCCGATCGCTTCCAATGAAACGGTACGTTCGAGGGCCACAAACCGACGGGTTGAAATAATTTTACGATATAAAGCGTCTGATTACGTTAAAAGGATTTTCAAAAAGAAATCATCCGGCTACTTTACTTATAAGAAGTTTGACTTCAAAATATTTTAAACAAGGGGTAAAGGAAAAAGCAGTGAGTGAAGCGCAAAAAATTGATCCAAATGCATGGATGGTGACATTTGCAGACCTTATTATGCTGCTGCTAACCTTTTTTGTACTTTTGCTTACCATGTCTTCAATGGATTCAAGAAACCTGGATGAGCTATTTGCGCATTTTAGAGATGCAACCGGCGTCCTTGAATTCACCGGCGATAGGGAAGTTAGTGAGTTAGTAGCATTGGTCAAAAACTATAACGACACTTCAAGTCTGCTGTTGTTTGATCAAGATGAGTTTTTTGCTTCATTGGAGTTGCCCGAAAGTTTACAAAATATGGCAAAAGAACTGATTAAAAAAATGGACATGACCGACGACGATAGAGGCATCGTGCTCTCCTTCCACGAAGACATCCTTTTTGCTGCGGGGGAGGCCACACCCAGAAAAGAGCTGTTTCCTGTTCTTGATGCCATCGCCGCAGGCATCGAAGGCTGCAGCAATGATATGCTCATTATGGGTCATGCTGACAGCAGCCCGATTGGCGATAACAAAAATAACACAAACTGGGAACTTTCAATTTCCAGGGGACTTAGCATTCTCGAATATTTTTTAAAGCAAAAACAGCTTGCCCCTGAACGCTTTTCGGTCGGAGGTTACGGTGCTTCCAGGCCCAGGTATCCAGACGATAGTCCGGAGCACCAAGCCTTTAACCGGAGGGTGGAGATAATTTTTCAACACCTGTAGGAGGTATAGATGGCAGAAGAAGAAGCCGTAGAAAATACTGAAGAAGCTCAGCCGCCCCCAAAATCCAAGCTTAAGCTGATTGTTTTGGCAAGCACCGTTCTTCTTCTTGGGGTTGGTGGATTTTTTGGCTGGAAATGGTATTCCGCAAGAAAAGTGGCCAGTGCAGCGACTCAAAAAGCGGAAAAAATGAGCATCGTTTATCCTCTCAAGTCGTTCATCGTCAATTTGGCCGATAAAAAGGGGGTCGGTAAAAGGTACTTAAAAGTTACGATGGAGATAGAGGTTGACGGGGAAGAACAAAGAGCGCTGGTGAACCGTAAGGTACCACAGCTAAGAGATACTGTCCTGCTAATGCTTTCCAGCCGGACCATAGCAGAGATTACCACCCTGGAATCAAAACTTGAATTAAAACAAATACTTTTAGCAAGAATGAACCGTGCTGTAGGTAAAAATGTTATTCAAAGGGTATATTTTACAGAGTTTGTAGTGCAATAGGAAAAGCTATGGCAAACGTTTTATCACAGGAGGAAGTTGACTCCCTGCTCGAGGGGATAAGTGAGGGAGCGGTTCAAACCGAAGCCGATGTTCCTGACAGCGCTGGAGAGATAAAGACGTATGATTTCAGTATGCCGGCCGGCCCCGTTCATCTGAGGCTGCCTGCTATGGGAATAATCAATGAAAGGTTTGTCGGCTTTTTAAGGACAAGGCTTCCCATGGTCAGCAGGTCGGTTATAGATGTAAATTTATCTTCTACCGAGTCGGTAAAATTCGGTGAATTCTGCCTTTCCATTCCGCTGCCGTCGAGCCTTAATATCTTTAAAATGGAACCTTTAAGAGGTTATTCTCTTCTGGTTTTGGAAGGCCCGCTGGTGTTTTCCTTTGTTGAAAGTTTCTTCGGTGGAAGGGGAGTAAGTCATGCAAAGCTTGAAGGCAGAGGTTTTACAACCATTGAAACAAAGATCGTGCAGAAGATGGTCAAGATTGTCTTAGACGACTTGCAGGAGGCCTGGGCAGACGTTCAAGAGGTAAATGCCACTTTAACGCGCTCGGAGATGGACCCGCAGTTTGCGGCAATTGTAACACCTGAGGATGTGGTTATTGTAAATAAATTCATAATAGACCTTGAAAGTGGTTCCGGCTCAATGACTATCTGTACTCCCTATACCAGTATTGAGCCGATAAAAAGCAAACTTCAAACCAGGTTCCGCAGTGAAAGTATGGAGACCGATAAGACCTGGCGGGTGTATCTGGAGAAAAGAATATTGGAAATTGTGCTTGAATTAAGCTGTACCATGGGAAGAGCTACGATAAACAGCAAAGATCTCCTGCAGATCAAGGTTGATGATGTCATACCGCTGGATCAAAAAATAGGCACTGCGATTGATGTAAATGTCGAGGGTCTTCTCAAATTCAAGGGTTATCCAGGATCTTGTAATAACAAGAAGGCCGTAAAAATAAGCCAAAAAATCGGTTAGGAGCAAGCTATGAGTCAAACAAAAGAAGGCGATCAGACGGATATCAACGGGGCCGGGCAGGAGGGCCAATACGGTCTGGATCTTATTTTAGATATTGATCTCAATGTCTCGGTGGAGCTGGGTAAGGTCAAGATGCCGGTAAAGGACCTGCTGCAGCTGGGGCAGGGGTCCATCGTTGAACTGGCCAAATCGGTGGGTGAGCCGCTGGATATATATGTAAACAACACATTGATTGCCAAGGGTGAAGTAGTAATTTTAGACGAAAAATTCGGCATAAGAGTGTCTGATATTATCAACCCGATTGAGCGGATTAAGTCGTTGACTTAATGAAGGTACAGGTAAAGTAGTGGAATTGGATTTAATAAATACCGGGCTTAAGACCATGGCAATGCTTTTTATTGTGCTTGGTTTCTTGATCCTGGTCCTCTTTTTGGTGAAAAAGTTCATATTGCCTAAGGGAAAGGCCAAAGGAGACATGCTAATTAAGGTTCTCTCAACCCTGCATCTATCGTCCAAACAGAGAGTCGAAGTTATAGAAATTTCAGGCGAAAAGATTGTTCTGGGTGTTGCGCCCGGCAGCATTAGCTTTTTAACCAAACTAAGCGATATCAAAAAAGACCATAGGGCTATCGATGGCAGCTGATAAGAATACCAGACGATGGACTAACGAGCACTGCAAAATGCTATTTCTTTTCATCCTTGTCCTGATAATTTGCATGGGGTTTGGAAAAAATGTCTTGGCCGCCGATATGTCTGTGCCTTCATTGCACATAGGAATTGAGAAGGGGGGGGATCCGGGCGACGTTTCTGTTTTACTTCAGATTGTCTTTATTTTAACTATTTTGGCCCTGGCGCCGGCTATTCTTATAATGATGACATCCTTTACCAGACTGGTC
>JABMQM010000589.1 GCA_013203195.1 Desulfobacteraceae bacterium
CGTCCTCTCAACGGAAAATAATAAAATAAACAAACTCTGCGTTCTCTGCGGCTCTAATGAGCGAAGTGAATGGGCGGTGTATCGTATTAAAACGGACAGCAGTGCTTTTTGGTTTTATCAACCATATAGAATTCTATCCCAGACCGCTTACAAAAGGAGGACTTCAACCTCTGTGCCTTTATCCAAGCCTTCCGAGTTGATATTGATTTCGATCAAGCCATCGGCCTGTACCATTGTACGAATAAGGCCTGATTTGCCCAGAATCGGTTCCGCCCATAGCACGCCCTCTTTTTCAACCAGTCGCACCCGGACATAATCAATGCGCCCTTGCGCCGAGGAGAGGTTCCGGCTGAGCATAGCAGAAGGTTTGACAACTTTTTTGTGTTGCGCAGAAAGGCCGGCGATATGTTCAATAAACGGCCGCACAACAATTTCAAAAACGACCATAGCGGATACCACATGACCGGGCAAACCCCACAAGGCCTGATTCCGCGACCTGGCCAGGATTGTGGGCTTGCCGGGACTGATGGAGATACCGTGAACCAGGATGCCGGCATCCGGCAGTGCCGCGAGAACCTCGATGGTAAAATCGCGCGTACCTACACTGCTTCCCCCTGAAATAAGCATCATGTCTGATTGGGCCAAAGCCTTGGTACACGTTTCTAAAAGGTCATTAAAGTTGTCTCGAACAATCCCGAGCGGCAGCGGTACACCTCCGGCAGCCCGCACCAGGTTCGCCAGCGTATACGTGTTAATATCACGGATCTGGCCGGGTCCTGGAATTTCATTGACCGGCACGATCTCATCTCCGGTGGAAATAACAGCAATGACCGGCCGGCGGTAAACACTAATGGCTTCTTTACCCAAGGCTGCCAAAAGACCTGTTTCCTGGGATCGGAGTTTCCGGCCGCAAGCAAGGATAGTCTCTCCTTGGCGGACGTCTTCGCCTTTTTCCAGAACGTTCTGCCCCGGAGCAACGCTTTTATATACTTCTATAGTAGCATCGTCGATAGCCTCGGTATGTTCTATCATAACAACACTGTCGGCACCATGCGGCAGCATACCGCCTGTAGCTATGTTAGCGGCTTCCCCGGGTGCGATTGAAAATAGCGGGGATTCCCCCATCTCTACAGCACCTTTTATGCTAAGATAACCGGGATTTCCTTCTGTGGAGCCAAAAGTCGATGACGCCTTGACAGCATAACCGTCCATTGTAGCGCGCACAAAATCGGGTAGATCGACGTTGGAAACTATATTTTCCGCCAGGACCCTGCCGGCAGCTTTTTCCAGCAAAATTTCTTCCGTTCCCACCCGGGGAAAATCAGATGCATAGGCAAGAACCTGTTCTAAGTCCGTAACCTTAAAAAATTCTTTCATAATATATAATCTCTCCGCTAATAGAATCGCTTCGCGATTCTATATAACGCGGCTTCGCCGCTTTTTGAAGTCTGCCGACGGTAGACGTTGTATAAAATCGCAAAGGCCTTTGCAATTCAAACAGTTGGGCGGATTTCACCATTCGAGCCGACTAATAAGTTCTCAGCTGCTGTCAGCTCCATCTATGGTTGAATTCGTGACTTTTTACGAGATCATCAATTCTTGTTTATGAAGATTGTACAACAGAGCAAGCGAACGAACTTACAAGGCAAGCGCAGATGGCAGAGCGAGACTTTCAAGTATATGGCCTGGGACAGGGGTGCATGGACTATATCGGCAAAGTGGCTGCCTATCCGGCTCCGGACACCACCGGTTGTGGCGATGTTTTTCATGCGGGCTTTATTTATGGTTTGCTAAAAGGGTGGGGGGTTGAAAAATGCCTTGATTTTGCGGCCTGGGCCGGTGCTATGGTCAGTCTCGAGCTGGGAGGTCGATCCGGAATCCCGATTGCCGAGAATTATGATATAAGAGAGTAACCCGGTACGCAAACTATTCCGGGGAGCCATGCAAAAAGCCTTGATACCAACAAACCAAAAAGCTTATACTTGTTTTAATTTATGATGTAAAAACTAGCTATAAGAAACTTTAACACGATTCTTTATTGTAAAAAATGGCGACAGACGGTAGTTTTCTATAAAAACGATTTAAAGTTACCAATAAGCTTTGAAACCGAATGGTTTGTGGAGTTCAA
>JABMQM010000590.1 GCA_013203195.1 Desulfobacteraceae bacterium
CACCACCAAAATCATCGATGATTTTCATAAGCCTTTTCGGATCCCTGGACACATGGGTTTCCGGTATGATATCGGGAAAATTCAGTGTATACAGTTTGCTGTTTCCGGTACTCAGTCCATGGATGGAGTTAACCACGAACACCTTCTGATTTACCGGCGCCAAAAATTCCAAGGCCTGATAATCCAACGGCGGTTTTTTTCTAATAAACAGGACGTCCAACTCGGTAACGGTTTCAAATATGAGTCCCTCCCGTTTAAGGCAATTAATCACCGACCGCCAGTACTTTTTCATGGAAAGATTCAAAGGTGCGGAAATGTTGCGCATTCTGGCCACAATCTCGCCCCTACGGATGTAGATATCATGCGGCTCTAAAAAATAAACCGTATGCCCGCGCTGGTTGCACTCATACATCAATTGACTTGTGGTCTTCATCGTCGGGTTGATTGACGCCAGAGGGTCCATTAGGAAAGCAATCTTCATTCAGTCTCATTCTCCAACCTCACCCATATAATCAAAAGTGATGGAGGCGGTACCTGGTGGTATTTTTAGGTGTCAAGCTGCCAGTCGGGGTACAGCTCATCCCACTCTTCATAGATCCTGCCGGGGTCGCGGCGCAGATCAAGACGATTCGCTTTTTCGTAAGCAGCCGTGGCTTTCTTGAATTCTGTCTTGGAAATATTGCCCTGCTCAAGCAGCAACTTGGCCGCCTCGAAGGTCTCATCTACTTCGCGCGGGACCACTCTGACAGTACCGGCATCAAATGACTGCAAGAGCGTATTCCTGAGCGTTTTCGCTGCGTCACTTCTTTTTTGTCCTGGTTTGACCGTGGCGTTTCTACTGAGATAGAACACCCGCGAGCCATCCGATACCAGGCGTTGATTTTCTTCATCCCAGCTAACGTTAGACGGGACAATCAGGATGCCCCGCTTGGCAAGACTCTTGAAATTGATGGCAACCGATTCATACTTTGTATAAGACTCAGGGTATCCTTTCTGGCCTTGAGGTCCGCCGGGACCGATAACAAGAGCCAGGCTGATAGAAATTTGATCTTTGCGTACTTGCGGCTCCACTTCATCAAGGCGGTTTTCGAGGGTGGCAACAACCAGTTCGCCCAGATTCTTAAGTCGCCGGGCAACAACCTGCATCTCAGGCTCGCCTGCCCGGATATTCATTTCGTAGACCAGGATGCCCACCGGCTTCCCGGTAACAGGATCTATCGATACGCGGCAGCCCGGATAAAGAATACACGGCCGCAGTACACCTTGTTTTTTCATCTCCTGGACAAACGGTTTAAAAATTTTGTCACCGACCATTTTAATAAGCTCAGGTGTTTCAGCGGGGTGCATACCGATGGCGCCCATACCACCGGTAACAGGGTTATTCTGGCTGGGAGGCCCTTCAAACCGCAAGGGATAATCCATGGCAGTGGGAAGAATGCGAAAGTTGCCTTTTCCGTCAACTAAAGTGGTAAAGCTGATCTCGATCTCGGACTTCCAGGCTTCAATCAAGAGCGGCCATTGATTGTCTCCGTGCAGCTTGTCGTAGTTTTGGCTGTAATCTTTATGCAGTCTACGCCATACATCGAGAATATCTTCAACCCGGAAAATAGGCCGGGAGCCTTTGCCGCCGGCACTGTAAGGATATTTTAAAACTGCTCCGCCGTGTTGGCGGATGAACTTAGTGACCACCGTTTTGACTTGCTGAAGGTCTTTAGCATCGACCACCTTGAAAGGCGCAACCGGCACACCGGCCCTTTGCATCCATTCTTTCGCTTTAACCTTGTCACCTTCAATGAAAGCTGCTTCTTTGGTCAAGCCAATGACCTTGTCACCGTAACCCGCTTCGATAAGTTGATTGACAAGACCTTCATAAATAAGATCTTCAGGCATGATCACAACACAGTCAAGCTCGCCGTCTTGAAATGCCTTTATGATGACAGAACTGTATTCTGCGACAGTCTTTCCTTTTACAGGGAATATTTTCAAAGACCATTGTTTCTCTCCCCTGAGGGCGTCCATTACAGGTCCCATACCGGTCATCCCTTTGATTATAGCACCAACAAACTTATCACTTTCAACGGTCGATACGGTATAGGCACACATACAGGTGCGCCCATCTGGTCCAACAAATCCGATTGTCTTCTTTGCCATAACATTTCTCCCTTCTACGAGACCTTTGCAAAACGCTTTTTTACAAGAGTGTTTGGTATTTGGTAATAGTTCAGCCACCAAGCCTCTAAGATTATAATACTAATTTAAATTGTCCGA
>JABMQM010000591.1 GCA_013203195.1 Desulfobacteraceae bacterium
ATAATGCTCAATGGAAGTTATCTGTTATTCGTTACTAGAATTAATCAGGTTTTTTGGTAATAGTTCAGCCACCAAGACATCAAGCCTCTAAGAGTATTACATGCAAAAGTCATTCGTCATTGGAGTGCTCCTCAAGCGTAGCACTCCAATGACGAATGACTTTTGCATGTAATACTCTTAGAGACTTGGTGCCTTGGTGGCTGAACTATTACCAAAAAACCTGATTAATTCGAGTAAAGAATAACGGATATCAAACAACTTTCAATTGAGCGGTATCGTTTAATAAAGGTAAGAGGTATATATGTCTGAAAAACCCTGGAACGGTCGATTTTCCGAAAAAACTGACAGGCTTGTTGAAGCCTTTACATCTTCGATTGATATCGACAAAAGACTTTACCCTTACGATATTGAAGGGAGCATCGCCCATTGCCGGATGCTGGCCAAGGCTTCGATTATTTCAGAAACAGAGGCTGAATTATTGATTGAGGGCCTTGGGAAAATTAAAAGAGAACTCGATCGAGGCAAGCTTACCTATGATGACAGCCTCGAAGATATTCATATGCATATTGAGACCTGGCTGCTTCAGGAAGCCGGCATGGTCGCGCTGAAACTTCATACCGCCCGCAGCCGCAATGACCAGGTGGCCCTCGATGTGAGAATGTATTTGAGGGATGAGACGCAAAATACAATTAAGCGCCTTGTCGAGCTGCGAAAAGTCATCGTTGATCTGGCCAAGGTACATATGGATGTCGTCCTGCCGGGATACACGCATTTGCAGAGAGCCCAACCGGTTTTGCTTTCTCACCATCTGATGGCGTATTATGAAATGTTTTCGCGCGATACCGACAGGTTCAGCGACAGCTTGAAACGTATAAACATCATGCCCCTCGGCAGTGCGGCTCTGGCCGGGACAACATATCCCATTGATAGAGAATACACGGCCAAACTGCTCAACTTTCCCAAGGTGTCGGCCAACAGCCTGGATGCGGTTTCAGACAGGGATTATATTATCGAATTTTTGTCTTCAGCAAGCATTTGCATGGTGCATTTAAGCCGCATATCGGAAGAACTTATTTTATGGTCGTCATCCGAGTTCGGCTTTATTGAACTTCCGGATTCCTTTGCCACCGGTAGCAGCATCATGCCTCAGAAGAAGAACCCGGATGTACCTGAACTGGTCCGCGGCAAAACCGGTCGAGTTTTTGGGGATTTGACAGCCTTGTTGACCATGATGAAGGCGTTGCCCCTTGCTTATAACCGTGACATGCAGGAAGATAAAGCCGCTTTGTTCAATACGGCCGATATATTAAAAGAATGTATCGAAATTAACATCCATATGCTCCCGAAGCTGACCATAAACAAGTTAGCCATGCAGCAGGCCACGACTTCAGGTTTTTTAAACGCAACCGACCTGGCTGATTACCTTGTGACCAGAGGTATGCCGTTCCGTCAAGCCCACAGCTGTGTCGGCAATGCTGTTAGCTATGCACTCAAGCAGCAGAAAGAGCTTCAGGAACTTACATTAAAAGAATTAAAGTCCTTTTCATCCCTGATAAAAAAGGATGTTTTCGACGTTTTGACTACCGAAAAAATGATAAATCGCAGAACATCTTTCGGTGGAACAGCCACGGAAAACGTAAAGGCCGCTATCGAGGCGGCTGAAAAAAGCCTTGATGAAGAGTCTAAATGTTTACAAGTATCAACAAAGGACTAATTTTAAAGCTTTCAATTTTAGCTGCGTTTGCTTTTTATTTGTCCGGATGCGGCCGCAAGGCGCCGCCTGTTGCGCCTCGCCCGGCACCGCCACCGGCGGTTAATGACTTGAGCCGGCAGATGCAGGAAGATACGCTCAAGCTGACCTGGACGATTCCAAAACATAAGAAGAAAATACATCCGGACCTGAAGGGTTTTTTTGTTTATCGCTCCCGGAAACCGCTTTCAGAATCTGAGTGCCCGGATTGTCCGCTAAAGTTTAAGCTTGTTGCCGATATTGGGCTTGTAACGGTTAAAGCTTCGGAAAAGAAGAATAAAGGCTATATGACTTACAGTGAGACTCTGGCAAAAGGTTATCGTTACATCTATAAGGTAGTGTCCTATAATGATAGCGGGTCAAGATTTGGCGATTCCAATTTGGTTACTTTTGACTATTAGTACCTTAAGTGTAAAATTTTTGCATTTTATGGCAAAAATCAATTATTGAGCAGCACATTATTTCACGCAAAGGCGCAAAGCCCGCAAAGGAAAACAAAGATTAATTTTTTAAGAATCTTGGCGTCTTTGCTCCTTTGCGTGAGAATCTTATTTAACTCCGGTTTGTCCGGGTTAGGTTAAAGG
>JABMQM010000592.1 GCA_013203195.1 Desulfobacteraceae bacterium
CTGCGGTCCATTGTCGGCGGTACGCTGGCCACCTGTATGACCGGGGCCGTAGTAGGAATTCTATCCTGACAAATTGATAATAGGCAGAGAACACCGGCTTTTCATATTACCAGGTTAATCAAAGACAAGCTGAGCGCCGAAAGTTGAAAGCCCAAAGTAGAGCTTTGAGCTTTCAACAATCCGCACTAGTGCAGGGTTACATATGGGCTGTAAATCAATCCGTTTATCAGCATATAGAGGCCAAATCCCAGAGCACCATAACCGAAAACAAAATAAACCACCCTGAACCATAATTCAGGAGGATTTGCGGTTGCGGCTTCCAGTTTTCCCTCAGTCTTCAGCCGCGCCACCCAGGCGGGTTTTTCCTCCAGCGCTTCTTCCAGCGCCAGCCCCCCTGAAAACATCACCTCGTTCATGGGAAAACAGGTGGGCCGCAGATGCCCGACAAAAAAATGAACGATGAAGATGTACGTGACGGCCAGGATGGCTTCCGCCTTGTGCAAAAGGGCGGCGACGTTCAGGGACCATCCGGGCATATAGCGGCTAGTTAAAATGGGATATATCAGCATGAGTCCGGTTGCGGCCAGCAGCGGCATCCCCCAGAAGACCGCCCAGTAATCGAACTTTTCCCAGTAGGCCCATCGATTCAATTCAGGTGGCGAACCAAGACCAAACGTCCACAGGGTTCTCTGCCAGATATGCCGCACGTCGTCAAGGTTAGGAATCAGGGAATCCGGCCCGAACAAGCTCTCTCCAAGGTCTTGCCAGTTGACCCTGGTCAAAAGGTAAATGATGTGCACCAGAAAACCTGCCAACATGATCATACCTGCCCGCCGGTGAATCAGGCCGCAACTTTCATATCCGCCGAAGAGGCTGCTGAGTTGCTTGCCCCAGGCGGTGGTGATAAACAGGCGGCTGAAACCGGTGGCGGTCTGTATCAGAAAAGTCAGCATCAGGAAAATATGAAACACACGGTCAAATATGCTAAAGCGTTTAATGTACATCGTCGGTATCCTCTGTTGCTTTTCCCTTTTTCGCAAATAATTCCCGCAAACCCGCTAAGAAACTGTGCGGGACAAAGAAAGCCAGCGTACCTACTAAAAGGATGAGCATGAACCAGTAAGTATAATACAAGACCGGAAAGCCCGCCTTGGCTGTCAGTGATCCGGCCGAAGGCTCATGGATAACATAGGAGGCAAAGGAGGCATTGGCCCCTTCGTGGCACTTGGCGCATACATAGGCGTGCTTCCGGATAGGGTTCATGAGTGAAAAGTAGTGATCGATACTGGCGATAGGTTCTGCGCCGTGACACTGGCGGCAGGTCAGATTGGCCCGGGTCGTATGCAAATCCCGGGTCTGCTCTACGTGGCAGTCCTCACACCGGCGATTATTATAAAATCTTATGCCCCTGTGAGAATCCGACAGGCGCGTGCGGATTCTCACAGAAGCTGCCGTCGAGCTGTAAGGGAGGCCCAGAAGACGCCGGCGTGTCGGGACCGATACACTGGGGCGCTCGTGACGCGGTCGGGCCTCGTATTCTTCATAATAACCCGTGCTAACCTCGTATTGCTTGTACCGTCTGAGGGCCGATGCCACTTCTTCTCCCTGGGCAGCGGCCATGTTCGGAAGTACTATCGGAACAAGCAGAACGAGTCCGGCAATCCAGATGACAGGCATTTGATACCATTTCGTCCGTTTCATGAATCGTCTCCCGGGTTTCCCTTATTCATATGTAACGGGTTTAGTCGCTACGGCCACAGGTTTAGGAAGTACCGCCAGTTTATCGTACGCCTCCTGGAGCGTCTTCAAATCAGCATCCTTGTGCTTGTGACAGGTCTGGCATGAATTGGGAACCTTCGGATTTTCCAGGGTATCCTTGGGCAGCAAGGTAACAAATACGTGGCTGTGAATATCTCCGGATTCGGCGCTCTTGGCGATCCTGGGCATATGGCATCCCACGCAGTTGGCAAAAGAGTGGATGGAGTGCGCCAGGTTGTTGTTCAAAATTTCGTGACATGAAAGGCATTGTTTGGAGCCTGCCGCCAGCGTCTGGGAACGGGTGGGCGGAATACCGAGCTGATGCACGTAGTGACAGGACGTGCAGGTCACACCTTCGGCAGCATGCTTCGACTGTTGCCAGTCGATAAATTGCTGGTGGTGACCTTTGGAAAATTCGTTGGCATACACGTGCTTTACGTCACCGCCTTCAAAAGAAGTGGATTTATAGTAAGCTTCAAGCGCCTTGCCGGGCGCATAACCCACCGGCCAGCC
>JABMQM010000593.1 GCA_013203195.1 Desulfobacteraceae bacterium
GATTAATGCAACGTTAGGGTTGAGAGGAGCCTATGATTCAAAACAAGGAATATCAAACACGACTTGAAGAGGCCCGGCGACTGGCAGCTGCACTTGCCCGTCAAAAATCGAATCTGCAGGAAGCTGCCGCCCATGATGCCGGATTTCCCGTAAAGATTACATCCATTGAGGTCGATTTGTCGATTCAACACCTGCAAACCATGGAAGAGGAGCTTCCCTGGGTGGAGAACGGCAAGCCGTACGGGACAGTGGCAACTATTTTCCCCTATGATGCTCCGGTGGTAGTGCTGGCCCGCCTGGGGGGTGCGGCCATCCTGACCGGGAATCGGTTGCGGTTCAGCCTTTCTTCCCAGACGCCTCGAACCGCCGAAATTTTGGGTGAAATTTGCAGGCCCTTCAAATCCCTTGAGCCTGTCGTCGGTCTGAATAACCGTGAATTCGGCCGGCGTTGCGTAGAGGATAGAGACATTCGGGTGCTCTTTATTTCCGGGGCATCTGCAGTAGGGGAGGTTTACAGGCGCCGGCATGAAGCTTTTGATAAACTGTTTTTTGCCGGGCCGGGCGGCATGCCGGCGGCAGTCGTATTTGAAGATGCTGATGTTAAGAAGGCCGGCAGTTTTATAGCCCGCCGGGCTTTTATTAACGGCGGCCAGTACTGCACGACGCTCAAAAAGGCTTACATCCACCACAGCATTTATCCTGCGGTCCGCGAGCAGATTCTAGATGGTGTCAAGGGCCTGAAGGTGGGGGATCCTTTAGATCCTGAAACCGACATTGGTCCGATTCGAGTGGAACGGACCCTGTCAATTTTGCACAACGCCCTTGATAAGTGCGCGGATGCGCGCTTAATTTCAGGGGCCATTGATGGTGATGTGGTTTATCCGCTGGTTCTGGAAAAAGATAACACCTCGATACCCGATCTCGAACTCTTCGGCCCGTTTCTGATTTTGAAGCCTTTTGACGATCCCGCACAGGCGACGGCGGAGCTGATTCAGACTCGCTACGGCTTTTTATTGGCATTTTTCGGATCGCCGCCGGATGTGACCAAGGCGATTTTTGAGACGCACTTCGGAATGGTGCACGACAATCCCGACTTTGCCTTTACACCGCTGAGACTCCCCTTTGGGGGCAAAAACGCCAGCGGGTGGATCATGGAGCGTCAGGGCGATCAGTGGATAGAACGCGACGGAGCGTTTTTGTATACCCGGGAACTGGCCCGGCCCTAATTGAGCATAACTCAATTAAGGAGGGAGCAGGGAGCAGGGAGCAGAAAATGAGTTTTGCCTTAATAGTCATATCTCATTTAGACTGGCGTTATAAAATTCAGATGAGATTTATTGCCCGACCCCTGACCCCTGACAACTTTCAATAGTGTATTATCGCTTAATTAAGCTATTAGATTCAGAGATCTTCAACCATTTCAAGGATAAATGCCATGACAATTACTTTGCATGAGATTCGAAGTGCGGCAGAGCAGATCAAAAACAACATCGTGAATACTCCCTGTGTCCACTCGAAAACTCTTTCCGAAATCACGGGAGCACAGGTGTTTCTAAAGTTCGAAAACCTCCAGTTCACAGCTTCGTTCAAAGAGCGCGGAGCCCTTGCAAAGCTGCTTTCCCTGACACCCGAACAGCGAGAAAGTGGCGTGATTGCCATGTCAGCCGGAAACCACGCCCAGGCGATTGCCTACCATGCCCGGCGTCTTGGCATCTCAGCCGTAATCGTCATGCCGCGTTTTACACCGAATATTAAGGTAGAGCACACCCGCGCTTTTGGTGCGGAAGTAATTCTTCACGGAGAGGGGCTCACAGAAGCAAGCGAGTTTGCCAGAAATTTAGCTGGAAAAAGACAGCTTGTCATTGTTCATCCTTACGACGACAAGAAAATCATCGCCGGTCAAGGGACCATTGCCTTAGAGATGCTCGCGGCCTTTCCTGATCTGGAGATTCTTTTAGTGCCCCTTGGAGGCGGCGGACTTATCTCAGGTGTTGCCGTGGCAGCAAAAGGAATGCGGCCCGCAGTCGAGATCGTCGGCGTACAAACAAAGCGCTTTCCGGCCATGCTCCAGGCGCTCCAGGGAGTTGCGATCGAATGCGGTTCCTCTACGATTGCAGAAGGTATTGCGGTGAAAGAACCGGGGCAACTTACCCTTCCGATCGTGCGGGACTGTGTTGATGAGATTTTGCAGGTAGACGAAGGCGAAGTCGAGGAAGCGGTGCTTCTCCTGCTCGAAGTGGAAAAGACGGTCGTGGAAGGGGCCGGAGCTGTCGGGCTGGCCGCAATGATGAGTAATCGTGACCGGTTCGCAGGTCGCAAGGTGGGTTTGATCCTTTCCGGCGGGAATATAGACATGCTGATCCTTTCATCGATCATCCAGCGCGGCCTGGTGCGATCCGGGCGATTGGTGCGGCTCAATGTTGAGGTGAGGGATGTTCCCGGGGCGCTGGCTGAAATCACGCGACTGCTGGGTGCCGGTGATACGAACATCATCGAGGTTAAACACCAGCGAGCGTTTACGAACTTGCCTTTGCAATCGGCGGAAGTGGAGTTTGTGCTCCAGACACGCGGCCTTGAACACTTAAAGCAGGTTATCGGTGAGCTGTCTTTGGCCGGATACAAGGTCCGTCTGCTCAACAAAGACTAATTGAGCTGAAGTTCGAATCGTTGTTCGTTGACTTCCGTACCCCACTGGATCCCTCTGTTTTCTTCCACAAGTTTAAAGCCGGCTTTTTCGTAAAGATGTTTGGCTGCGTCCAGCCCCTCAAAGGTCCAGAGGTATACCCGTTTGTAGCTTTTGTCGTTGCAGAAATCGATAGCAGTGTTAATGAGCCGGTTGCCGACACCTTTTCCGCGCAAAGTATCTGACATGATGAACCACCGCAGGTGAGCTCCTTGATCTGCGAAGTGGATACCGTCGATTGTCAGGGAGCCTTCAACACGATCCTCCAGTAATGCGGTCCAGAAACCGTCACGCTTTTCGTCGTATCGGCTGAGGAACTTTGAAAGTTCGGTGGCTACCTTTGCTTCGAAAAAGCGTCCGAAGCCCCAGTGGGAGTGATAATAGGTGCCATGAAGCTCGGCAACCCTACCGATCGATCCGGGAATATAACCCTTTGCTATATTAACGCTTGACATGCAATGCTTCCCAATTACTCAGTTCGGCTTGAAAAAGGAATCAACACTGTGGATGGTACAACGGAACATCTTTAACAACGCAGGCATTCATATTTAAATTTCGAAAATATCCATTGATTCGAGCACTGCATTAATTTGTGCGGTCGTTATATACTCTTTTTCCCGTAAAATTTCGCCGACAATGCGATGTTTAGATTGCTTTAGGTTTTCGTTGACTTGTATTTTCAATGCTTCAACCAGCTGTTCGGGCGTGATAAATCCTTTTGTAACGGCCAAAGCGCCAAAGCGTGCGTCGAGCTTTTCAGCTGGCATTTTAATCTCCTTTAACGTATGTAAAATTCAACAACTCCAATTGAATTTTGACTCAACTTGGGTTATACAAAATCAACTAAAATCTTAAGAAAATTTTCTCCTAACTTTTCTGCAAGTTTCGCTCTTTTTATTCTTGTTAAAACAACCTTATCATCTTTTTGTTTTACTAAAAGATGAGCCGAAGATAAAAAACTTGCAATTTTTATAAATTTATCGGCTTTATCCTTGGCAGTAAAAATATACGCCCGGTTATTGCTATCTAAAATTAGACTTTGCCGACCACTTTTGGTTTGTACAATGATCGCCCAAACTATAGCCGGGCACATCGCTACTTCTTTATAATCAACATCAAAATCTTTACATAATGCTATCAGGACTGCGCCGGAATCAATAAAAGGATTAGATTCTGTTTTAGCTATATTCTTGATTATTTTTTGAATGTCTTGTTTTTGTCTGGCTATACAGGTTTTTGCAAACAGTTGAACCAGTTCAATCGGCCAAGAAGGATCCTCAAGATCAAAAGACCTTCTCTCAGCAATTGACTCTAAGATAATTTCGAGAAAGATATCTAAAGCGCTATAGCGGCTATTTCTATAGTTAACCGTAAATTTTGCAATAGATTCTTCAATAGTTTGTATTTTAAATTCAGCTATTATCATATATAATATTAAACCTACAACAGACTTGGGGCCAAAATCAATACATTTTGAGACTTGATATTTTCAGACTTTCGATAGATTAACTGTGAACTGCAACAGCGAACGCATTCCCCGCAGTTCTGTTGAACTCTGTTGAGCAGAGCGGGATCCCGCACAAGCGCTGTTGCAGGGACCCTCAATACTAACAGACATTTAAATATTGACAAAAGCCGTTTTCGCAGGTATTACATTGTGTACATCTGCTTCACCATAGCGAATGTCAAAGGGCCTTCCTACGAGGAGGGTCTTCGTGTTTGGCCTGAAAGGAATTCTACCCTCCAATCGCGGCTGCAACTTCCAAGAGCGCAAGTGTTTACTTTGCCCTGACCAGTTTTTTGTTCCTTTATGCCTCGATTCAGGGAATTTCCGGCCCCTTATAGCCGTTGGAGCAGACCTTGCCGGCAGATATCATCGGTTTTGAAGGTTTTGTCCACGTCACCAAGTATGCCGGTAAAATTGAACAACAGCGGTTAGGCTGCAAGTTGTATAAAATATCATGAACTATTCAAGGAGATAAGAATAATGGCACCCAAGATAGATATAGACGACCTGATGGCAGTGCTTCCATACCAGAGGAAAAGAGGAAAATGGAAGAGCCTTCAATTGGACTGGAATAAGGAGTGGGAGCGGTTCGACGCCAAAAAGCTTTTTGAGTTTGACCTTGCCGCCATTGATGCGGATAAATTGAGCGCGTTCCGGCAGCGCAAAGAGGCCATCATGGACGGCAACCACACGGGGCTTTCCATTCTCACCCGGCTGGTTGACGGACTCTGCGGCTATCCGATTACACCGTCTACACCAATCGCCGAGGATTTTGCCAAGGCATCCGCCCAGGGGCAAAAAAATCTGTTCGGCACCGAACTGATGTATTTTCAACCCAGTGACGAGCTGTCGGCCATTGTAGCGGTAGAGGCCATGGCATGCCAGGGCGGGCGGTACGTGGACAACACCTCTTCCCAGGGGTTGGTTTTAAAAACCAAAAACCTTTTCTCAGTGGCAGGTAAACGGCTGCCGGTGGTCATGACGGTCATGGCCCGGGAGGTGAATAAGGGCTCGTTAAGCATTCACTGCGGCCACAACGATTTCTATGGTGTTCGCAATACCGGCTGGGCTCAGCTGGTCTCTGAGGATAACCAGGAATTTCACGATTTGCTGCCCATTGCGTTCAAAACTGCTGAAACGCGCCAGGCAATGCTGCCGTTCATGGTTATTGGTGACGGGTTTATTAAGTCCCATGCCCTGGAAAGTGTACAATTACTTTCAGACGATTTTCTGAAGTATTTCGTTGGCCCGCCGAATCGACTATATCAGCCCGATTTTGAGGAAAGGTACCTCACCGGAACATTCACCGATACCGATCTGACCATGGAAGGCCAGGTAGCCCAGGATTTTGCCTATCGCTTTGTCAAGCGGGGCGTTATCGCTTCCATGAACGTGATGAACCAAATCTTGGGTACCAACCATAAAGTGGTAGAATGCTACCGCACCGAAGATGCTGAAATGGTTGTTGTTGTCCTGGGGTCGGCCGCCGGGGTTCTCAAGGATGTTGTCGATTATTACCGGGATGTAAAGGGCTTGAAGGTGGGAGTTGTGCGGCCGGTGCTCTTCACCCCGCCCTGCTACGAGGAAATTGCATACGGTGTGCGCAACGCCAAGGTCATAACCGTGTTGGAGCGGACCGGTATGGCTCATAACCAGTTACTGCTGGCGGATTTGCAGGCGGCGCTGCAGTTGTCTCAGAGAGCTTATCACGAAGGCAGGGATGAGCACAAAGCATACGCACGTGACTATATGCCGACCCTTTTACACGGTGTTTACGGTCTGGGGAGCAAAGATTTCAACAAGTACGATGCGGCGGCTGTCATAGAGAACATGCAGGCTTGTATGGACGACAGGCGGGATGATTTTGTCCGGGACTTTTTCTCGGGTATTGAAGGCCCCTACACGCTGAAACCTGCCGAGCTTCCGGAATATAAAGACCGCGAACTGGGAATGACCTTTATCGGTATCGGCGCCGAAGGTGTCAAGACCGCCCTGGAGACGGCGGCGGTGATTTATGCCGATAGCTGCAACGGTCGGCGATACATCCAGTCCGGTGCCCGTTACGGGGCAGCCCGCAAGGGCGCACCGGTCTTTATGAATCTTAGAATCAGCGACAGCCCGATTCGCAATGCCTCCGAGCTTACCGAGCAGGATGTTCTGGCCTTTTTCAATGAAAAATTTCTATCCGGCGGGATTTTGCGAGAATATGTAGGAGGGCTGAATGCCAATGGGCTGCTGGTTGTCAACAGCTCCAGGACCGAAGATGAGATTATCGCGTCGTTTCCGGCTGAGATGCGCCGGCAGATTGCAGACAAAAACATCACTTTGATCGCAATAAACGCTACTCAGCAAGCCTTGAAGCACTTGAAGCGCAACCTGCCCGGGGCCATGATACTGGGCCTTATCAATAAAGTGACGGGCATATTTTCTCCCGATCTCTTTGAAACGAGTTTTAAAAGTATTCTTGAAGATAAGATAGGGGCCAAAAAAGGGCTTGAGATTATCGATCACAACCTGGACCTGTTAAGGGAAGGTGTTGCAAAGGCTACTGCCGACCCCATAGAAGGGATCTGTGCGTTTGCCGAGGAATCTGAAAGCCAGGGTCCATCAGCGGCGCACAAAGCCGGGGACTTCGGTCAGGAACCGGGGGCCGCCGGCATTCCGTTTACGCTGACGGAAAAGGATGAACTGGGAACCGTCAAACCGGTAAATTTGATGGAGGATTTTCAGAAAAGCTTCCATAAAGAGATGGTTGAGCCGATTATGGAGGGCAAGAAGGTTCCCTGGGACCGGTTTATCCCCGTGGTACCGGCCGCTACCAGCAGATATAAGGATATGAGCTTTATGGGTGCCCAGCTGCCGGTCTGGGATGCGACCAAATGTATCGCCTGCGGCATGTGCGCCGCGTCGTGCCCGGATTCGGCCCTGCATTCCACCATCACGGACAAGACTGTTCCCGAAGGAGCGGCGGCGTATTTCAAGGTCTTCAGAAAGCCGCCCAAGGGAATTCCCTGGGAGCGTTTTGCGATGAACATCAATGCTATTTTTGATCGCTGCAAAGGCTGCGGGGTCTGTGTTGAGGTCTGCCCGGTGGACGCCTTCAAGATGGTTGATAAAACCCAGGTGAGCGCGGATAAATTTTTCCCCGAAAAGTATCATGATCTGGACAATACCTATGATGCGGCCCAGTATGTGGACCGCATGCCTCTCAACCACCAGGTGCTGTTTGTTTTTTCCAAACTGTATCCTGGCAAGCACACCCTTTGTCCCGGCTGCGGTGAAGGGACCATTAATCTGCTGACATTTTACGCCCTGGAAAGCCTGCGCAACAGCCCCAAAGGGATCGAGACCTTCTATCAGGGGATTAAGGCTCTTTCGGATATAAACAGGCGGGCCGTCGAGCACATGATCGATCGCGGATTTACCATTTACACTATCAATGCCACCGGCTGCAACCAGGTCTCGGAACTGGTAAACCCCTATAATACGCGGATTTACCAGTCGGGGCATTATGGTTTCGGTACTGCTTCTGCGGCGGCTTTAGGGGCCAAGTTTGCTCTGGACCAGGCTTATACCAACGGTTTCAACGATATGATGACCAAAATCATTGTGTTTGCCGGCGACGGTGCTATTTACGATATCGGCAACGGTCCTTTCAATTACGCTCTGGGCGAGAACTATGACATCACCTGGGTCATATACAACAACGAGGGCTACATGAATACCGGTGCCCAGAAATCCGGGGCCACCCGCTTCGGTTGCGACCGCAGCACATCGCCCATCGGAGAAAAATATGCCGGAAAAACTACCCTGCATCGACGCATCGTGGCCCAGGCTACCGCGATTTCACACGTCTATTCGGCCAAGCTCGCCGCCGACAACCCCTTTTACGCCATCAGGATACTAAAAGAGGCCATCGCCTATTGCGGTCCGTCGGTGGTGGAATTTTTCTCATACTGCTCACAAGGTCAGCAGA